>JBKCTJ010000266.1:0-21605 GCA_046318875.1 Pseudobdellovibrionaceae bacterium
AGAATGCATTGATGGAAGCGGCTATCCAGGGCAATTGCCTGAATCACAAATTGATCAGCTGACTCAGATCGTAAGCACCGCCAACGCCCTTGATCGATTGCTGGTTTTTGAAAATGTTCCCAAAGCCGAAGCTGCAAAAAAATTAATGATGACTCGAGTGGGGAAGCATCCTTTGACTCACCTGCAACATTTTGTTGAATTAATGAAGACTCTTTGAGTTTAATTGCGCAGGAATTCTTACGACGATCATTAACGCAAAACAGAATGTGCTCCTTTTCATTTTGACGCCCGGTTGAATCCACTGGATAACTCACGATGATGAAAACTCTGTGTCATTCTCTTCTTTTCATTATTGCCTTTACTTACAGCAGTTTTGTGTATGCGCAAAAATTATACTCTGGCAGCCTTATGCAAAAAACCGAGGGTATTTTTTTGATGGATGATCAGGGAGGCCTCTTTCTTTTAAAATCTGATGATGTTGCCATCTACTCAAATTTAAAAACGCTGCAAACTGGTGACCTTGTTGTGCTGACGAGCGAACCTCTACGTGAATTCAATCCCAAGCCCGTTCTGAAAACAGTTCCTATCCCGACGATCTATGTCAGCAGCATATTGCGGGTAGGAATTCAGAAAATCCTGGGCGTTTGGCGCAGCAAAGATGACTTTTTAAAGTTTGATAACTTTGACGACTTCAGTGCCTTTCATCCTCAATATCAAGACAACAAACTGATCAGCATGGAAGCTCGTAAATTTCGATATTATTTGATTCCTGATATATCGGGCCGTTTTGTGATCTCTTTTACCAACAGCCAAAGCAACAAAATCAGCGCGGCAACTTTGGATATTTCGGATTCACGATTGACCATTGAGATTATTGATAACAACACTGGTCAAGTGACTGAACGCAAAAGGTATGAACGCTTGAAAAGTCGATGAACAAAACTCAAAGGTTACATTGAATGTTTAAACCCATCGATTCGAAAATTCTTCCAAACAAAGCTGATCCTCAAGACCCTCGCATGGAACAGCTTCTCAAACACAAGTCCCCAACTGAATTAGATTTAACAGTTCCAAAGGAACTAAGTTTAACAGTTCCAAAGGAACTAAGTATAACAGTTCAAGGTTATCCCGACGATGAAGGAATTCGCCTGAACGGCGGTCGCCCTGGAGCGAACCTCGGGCCGGATGCCATTCGAAGTGTTTTTTATAAAATGACACCTTGGTTTCATTTAAATGAATCAAAAATAAATATGCAAGATCTGGGAAATCTGGATGTGGCCAATTTGAATTTGAAACAAAGACATTTGGCCGCACATCGTTCAGCCAATGATCAAATTTCGCAACATCAGTTTTTATTCACCCTCGGCGGTGGCCATGATTATGGTTTTTCAGATGCTGCAGGTTTTTTAGATTTTCATTTAAAATTGAAATCTCCAAAACCCATCGTCATTAATTTTGATGCCCACCTGGATGTACGACCCAGTCATGATCAACATCACAGCGGAACACCTTTTCGAAGGCTTCTTGAAAATTACTCAAATCAATTTCATTTTCTGGAAGTGGGCATACAGCCTCAATGCAATTCGATTTTTCATTTGGAATGGCTCACAAGCCAAAATGGTCAGATTATTCATGCAGATGAAATTGATAACCATGGAATGCTTCCATGTTTGAGAGATGCTTTAAAATCCATGCCTGCACAGTCCCCCCTGTGGATCAGTCTAGATATCGACGGTTTTTCACAAGATCAAGCTCCGGGCTGCTCCCAGTCTTGGTTGCGAGGCTTCAGACTTGAAGACTTTCTTCCATCACTTTCTTTTTTAATTCAAAATTTTGATTTAAACGGTATGGGCATTTATGAAGTTTCGCCTCCCCTTGACGTGGATCACAGGACGTCAAAGCTTGCAGCTTTAATTATGTATGAAACCCTTCGTGAAAAAACAAAAAGTCTTCAGACAAAGACCTCGCGATGATGGACACTTCAAGGGACTTCAAGAGAGGCTTTGGTAGCGACAACCATTCCGCAGTTCACCCCCTGATTTTTAAAGCAATTGAAAATGTGAACATTGGCCACGCCCCAAGTTATGGAACAGACCCTGTCAGCCAAGACGCCGAAGCTGAATTTAAAAAACACTTTGGCCCGACGAGCCAAACATTTTTTGTTTTTAATGGCACTGCTGCTAATGTCATTGCACTTCGCGCGCTGACAGCTTCTTATCAGGCCGTCGTTGCAAGCGACCAAAGCCATCTTCAAATGGATGAATGCGGGGCTCCTGAATTTTTTACTGGGGCAAAGTTATTACTATGCGGTACGAATCAGGGGAAAATTCTCCCGGAAGAAATGCTGAAACATTTTATCAGGTGGGGTGATCAACATTATTCCCAACCCAAAGTTTTGAGCCTGACACAGCCCACAGAACTGGGAACAGTGTATTCCTTGGAAGAACTCAAAAATTTAATCCAACTTGCCAAAGCCAAGGGCTTATTCATTCATATGGACGGCGCCAGAATCGCCAATGCTGCTCTGCATTTGGGGAAAAAATTTTCTGAATTCACAACGGACCTTGGAGTCGACATTGTTTCCTTCGGTGGAACTAAAAATGGACTGATGTATGGCGAAGCCGTTGTCTGTTTAAACGCTGAAGCTGCAAAGTCGATGAAGTTTCTTCGAAAACAATCGGCACAGCTCCCTTCAAAAACAAGATATGTGGCAGCGCAGTTTTTGGCTTAGTTCCAAAATGATCTTTGGCAAGAGATTGCAAAACATTCCTGTTCCATGGCGACTTATTTCCGAATAGAGCTTTCAAAAATCCCAGGCATTCAATTTTTATCACCGACTCAGTCCAACGGTATTTTTGTGTATTTACCAAAGCCCATCATTAAAAAACTGAAGGAAAAATTCTTTTTTTATGTCTGGGATGAAAAAACATTTTCTTGTCGTTTAATGACCACTTGGGACACTCAACGATCAGACATTGATGATTTTATAACTGAACTTAAACTTTTGATGAAGGATCACCTCGAATGAAATACCCATCGATTACTTATCATGATTATTTAAAATTAAATTCCCTATTAGATTCACAAAAACTTCGCAGTGCTGAGTTTGGCCATAAAGCACATGATGAATTGTTGTTCATCACTGTTCACCAAACCTATGAACTTTGGTTTAAACAAATTTTATGGGAAATCGACGCTGTCCTTGAAGCATTTTCGAAAGATTATGTTACAGAATACGAGATGGGCGCTGTGGCTGCAAGGCTTTCCAGATCTGCCGATATTTTTAAATTTATCATTGGTCAAATTGATATTTTAGAAACAATGACTCCCCTTGATTTTATGGATTTCAGAGATTTTCTGTATCCCGCATCAGGTTTTCAAAGTTATCAATTTCGAATGATTGAAACAAAACTGGGTTTGAAATCCGAACAAAGGCTTAATTTCAATCAACAGCCTTTTTACCTCCAACTTGAAAAATCTCAGCAAGTGGAAATGATGAAAACTTTGGAAGAACCATCGCTGTTTGATCATTTAGAATCTTGGCTAAAGCGAATGCCATTCACCCAAAGCGAACATTTTTCTTTTTGGCAAGAATATCAAAACGCTGTTAGCCAAATGTTCAAAGAAGATTTAAAAGTTGTGGAAAACAACTCGCGTTTAAGTGCTCAAGAAAAAGAACGCACGGTGAATCAAATGAACGGCGCTCAACAAATTTTTGATTCCTTGTTTGATCCGGTCAAATTTCAAAAACTCAACGAAGACCAATATTTTAGACTCTCGGGCGAAGCTGTTAAATCAGCTCTGTTTATTCTGCTGTACCGTCATGAACCTGCTTTGCAGATTTCATTTCAAGTCATTCAGACTTTACAAGATATCGATGAATCTTTGACTCAGTGGAGATACCGCCATGCTTTGATGGCGCACCGAATGTTAGGTAAAAAAATTGGCACTGGCGGATCATCGGGCCATGATTACTTGGCAAGCACCATTGATAAACATAAAATATTTAAAGACTTTTTCAACCTTGCGACCTTTTTGATTCCAAAATCGAAACGGCCGATTTTACCTCCAAAGTTACGAAAACAGCTTCAGTTCGGATTTGAAAATCCTGAATAAACTAGGATTCGATTAACACAGCTCGAACGGGGGATGCATCGGCATCCTTAATTTTTAATGGCAAAGCAACGAGCTGATAGATTCCTTCCTTCACAGTGGTTAGAACGATTCCTTCAAGGACTGACATTTTGTTTTTCCAAAGAGCTTGATGGGATTCCAACGCCTTGGAAGTTTCAGGATCCACAGAAGGTGTATCAATTCCAACCAAATGGACTTTTTTACTCGCAAGAAAATCAATCAGTTCTGGTGATAAGGAATTGAAATCAGAATTCCAAAAATCGGGATCAGGAAAAGAATCTGTACGGAATAAAACTTTCGGTGCTGTAATTTCTCGTTGCTCAAGCCTATCCACAGTGATTCTGTGATTCCTGGGTAAACGCACTTGAATGACCTGGCAGGGCCCGATATAGCACCCCAGATCAGCTTCGGCGATGCCGTGGCCATCCGGGTGGTAGTGATTGCTGGCATCCACATGGGCTCCTAGATGCAAAGTTGACTTAATCCAAGATAGGCCCAAATGATCCCCGGCTTTGGTATCCATGAGGATTTGCCTTTGAAAAGTCGTATCGCCTGGAAAGACGGCGGTTTTTTCGTGAATTAAAGGAGAAATATCGTGAATTTTCATAACAATCAAAATAACTGGCCCCACTTGAAAATCAACAGATGAAATCAATAGAAACTCAAAAAATATCCAAACCGACCTTGATTTTTTTTGCGTCATTCGCACCCTAGATAGAGCTGCAAGTTCATGAATCGTAAACAGATCAAAACTTGCAGCGATCAATACTTGCAAATAAGTGAAATTTCATCAATAAAGCAGAAGAAGCAGAAGATATAAATCGGAGGAAGAACGGTGAACCCAATGACTGACGGAAAAAACGAACCAAAAGAAACAGCCCATAATTCAAGCAACTCAACGAACAGTGAAACCCAAGTGGCATTTCAGGCTGAAATTCAACAGCTTCTCGATTTGATGATTCACTCTTTGTACTCACAAAAAGAAATCTTTTTGCGCGAATTGATTTCAAATTCTTCTGATGCCCTTGATAAACTGAAATTTTTGTCTCTGACTCAACCTGGAATTGTTCCAGATAGCCACCCTTACCAAATTCGCCTTGAAGCAAATCCTGAAAACCACACTCTTAAAATCATCGATACAGGCATTGGAATGTCCCGCACGGAAGTTCAAGACTTTATCGGAACCATTGCAAAATCAGGAACAAAAAAATTCCAACAGATCAATCAAGAAATGAAAAACAGTCCCGAGCTGATTGGACAATTCGGTGTGGGATTTTACGCTTCCTTTATGGTTGCTGATAAAATTTTGCTCCACACCCAAAAACCAAACGAAACAGCAGTTTTGTGGCAGTCCGAAGGCAAGGGTTCCTATCAAATTTCTGAAGTTCCCCGTGCTGAAGGAGTTGGAACAACAATTACCCTGACATTGAAAAAATTCGCTGATGAAGAACAAGTTTCCAATTTCACTGACACTTGGGTTTTAAAAGACCTTGTTAAAAAATATTCTGATTTCGTTCCTTATCCCATTCTAATGAAAGTTGAAAAAGACGCTCCTGCAGAAAAAGACAAAGCACCGGAAAAAATCATCACTGATGAGACTCTGAATTCACAAAAAGCTTTGTGGCTTAAATCTCCATCGGAAGTCACAACTGAAGAATACAAAGACTTTTATCAGCACTTAACCCACGACTGGAACGAACCTCTCAAAACAATTCATTACCGAGCGGAAGGTTCAATGGAATTCACGGCCTTGCTGTTCATTCCAAAAAAGAAACCTTTTTCCATGATGCAAAGGGATCAGGACTTCGGTTTGAATCTGTATGTGCGAAAAGTTTTTATTATGAATGAAGCCAAGGATTTGATCCTGCCGTACTTGCGATTTATGAAGGGCATGGTTGATTCAAGTGATCTTTCATTAAACGTTTCTCGTGAAATCTTACAGCAAGATAAACAGGTCACACAGATTCGAAAAAACATTGTCGGAAAAATCTTAGGTTCACTCAAAGATCTTTTAGCTAAAGACCGCACAGCTTATGAAAATTTTTGGACTGAATTTGGATACATTCTGAAAGAGGGTATCCCCACAGATATTCCAAATTTGGAAAAGCTGAAAGACCTGGTTTTATTCCATACATCTTCAAGTGATAAATTAACGACTTTAGCCGAATATGTGGAACGTATGAAGCCTGATCAAAAAGCCATTTATTTTATTTCTGGCGATGACTTATCATTGATCAAACAAAGTCCTTATCTAGAGAAATTGAATCAAAAAGGCTTCGAAGTTCTTTATTTGGTGGATCAAATTGATGAATGGGTCACTCAGCACCTGACTGAATACAATCAAAAGCCGCTAAAATCAGTGATGAAAGAAAACTTGGACCTCGAGAACGAAGACGAGAAAAAACAAAAAGAAACCCATTTCAAAGAACTCACAGAAAAGTTTAAAGACATCTTAGCTGAAACAAAGGAAATGTTTAAAGATGAAATCAAGGACGTGAAGCCATCTGATCGCTTGATCGATACTCCAGCATGCTTGATTGCAGGCGAACATGATCCATCTGTGCGTATGGAAAAAATCTACGCTCAAATGGACAGAAATTTCACAGGACAAAAAATCAAACGTGTTTTGGAAGTGAATTTGGACCATCCTGTTTTTCAAAAGCTATTAAATTTGCCCCAAGATCAGCGCCGGGATTATATGGAAATCATTTATTCCCAAGCTTTGCTTTTTGAAGGCTCCCCGCTTCCGAATCCAGCGAAATTCACTTCGCTGATTTCGAAACTGATGTTGAATTAACGCTTTGTCAAACCAAGTAGCCAAACGTCAGCCGAAGCTCTTCACCCGATGGATAAAATACGATCTAAAATCACTTGGGCGTGGCCTTCGGCTTTGACTTTTCTTTCTGCGAAGATGACTTTTAAATCTTCATCCAAAATGAAAGTGCTTCGTTCGATCCCCATGACCATTTTTCCGTACATATTCTTTTGTTTGATCACTTCAAAGATTTTACAAATTTTTTCATCTTCATCTGATAACAACTCAAATGTAAAATTGAATTTGCATTTGAATTTATCATGGGACTTTACGGAATCTCTTGAAATTCCAAAAACGTCAGTTTTGTTTTTCAAGAAATGATCGTTCAATTGACTGAATTCATTTCCTTCAATGGTGCAACCTGGAGTGTCGTCTTTTGGATAAAAGTAGAATACAGTCTTGCGCCCTTTTTGTTTGCTCAGATCAAATTGCTTTCCTTGGGAATCAAGACATTTAAAACTTGGAACTTTTTTACCCAGCATTGAATCAGCGCCATCTGAATTTTTAACAGCAGTGGCAGCTATTTTTTTAGGTTGGGCCTTCTGAGCAGCAGTTACTTTCACTGTTGCTTTTTTTGCAGTTTTTTTCACCGTTGATTTCGTCGTTGCTTTTACAGTTGCTTTTTTGGCCATAGATTTCTCCTCGGCCAATTTGATCATAGCAAATCAAGACATGTAAATTAAAACTTAAACCCATTTATCGATTCGACGTTCCAGGCTGTGAAGGATTCGAAGGGGCTGGTAAGGGGTCCTGTGGGTAAGGCACATAATCCTCGGAATTATTCTGACCTGGAACTTGTATTTGTGGATTTTGTTCTTCGACAAATTCAGATGGATCTTCAGGGCTTTGCTCGGCTTGGCCTTGGGCAGGATCAGCTGATGGATCTGCGGAAGGGTCCACCGAGGGATCATTGGGTGTTTCTTCAAGAATGGATTTCGGCACTCCGTTTTCAACGTTCGGCATAAAACGATTTGGCGAATCAGGTCTGACTGTGCGTTGATCAGGATTGGTTCCGTTTCGTGAAGCTCCTCTCACAAAATCACTTACAGATTGGGCACGAGGGCTTTGGGGTTGATCAGCGGAAACTGGTTTTGTAATATTGATGCTTTTATTTTTTGCTTCTTCAATAGATTTTTTTCGAATTTCTTCTTCCCTGGCCAAATCTTCTTCCGTGGGATGCATTTCCTTTTCAGAAAACGTGATTTTACCAGTTAAGGGAACTTTCACTTGTAACTTTCGTTGAGGAACCAGATTTTTTAAAACATCACCTGACACTTCAATTAAATTGTCTTTATCTTTTTGATAGCGATAATTTTTTAAATGAAATACTTCGCCATTTTGCCGATCATGATAAAGATTTTCACATTTGATTTCTTTCACGATATGCAATTCGTTGAGATCAATCACGCAGGGCATTCGTTTATTTAAAATTGAAGGTCCAATTCCAATAATATCAGCCAACTTTTCACTTTCGAAGAAAAGCAAAATTTGGCGATCAGTTTTCATTTCCATTTCAGCAAAGGGCAGACCCGACATTCCATTGCATGTTTCAAAAAAATTTATTTTCACCGGATATGGACCTAGACTTTGTGCTTGTTTTTGAATGCTGTACTGATCGCATTTGAAGAAGGCTTTGTATTTCAATTTCTCGCCACCGTCCTGTTGCAGGGCCCTTGCTGTTTTACCAAACACAGTCTTTGTCAGTGGAGGCCGATCTTTCATCAAGATCCAAATCAGCTCACGATGGATTTGATCGGCTTGCAGCAAGGATCTGACCATTAACTTTTGACGATCAAACAAAGCTTGTTGTTCTGGAGTTTTTTTGACCTCGACTTTTTGAACAGGGACTGCAACTGGTTCAGATGTTTGGCGAGATGGACAGGCACTTAAAATCATCAAATACAGAATGAAAAATCCAAATTTTGCCAAGAACTGAAAAAAATTCAATTTGAGTTTGCTCACTTCTTCATTACAATTTTATTTGTTCCCGAAAGCAAGCGAATGCAACAGGAGATCTTCATGGAAAAATTATGGCTTAAGAACTATCCCAAAAATGTACCCCACGAAATTGATTTTGGATCTTACCAAAATATCATGGATGTTTTTGATGAAGGCTGCCGAAAATTCCGAAATAAAACAGCTTACTACAGTTTAAATTACGGCATGAGTTACGAAGAACTCGACCAAAAGGTCGGAAATTTCGCTTCATTTCTTCAGAATGAATTGAATCTGAAAAAAAATGATCGCATCGCCATTCAAATGCCAAACTTACTGCAATTTCCTGTTGCCGTTTTCGGCGCCCTTCGTGCGGGACTTATTGTGGTCAACACAAATCCGCTGTACACAGCAAAAGAAATGCAGCACCAGTTTGCTGATGCCGGTGTGAAGTGCGTTGTCATCTTGGCAAATTTTGCCCATCTTCTTGAAGAAGTCATAAGTAAAACTAAAGTTGAATCTGTTGTCGTCACTCAACTGGGTGACCTGCTTCCATTTCCGAAATCCTTTGTTGTTAATTCCGTTGTGAAGTACATCAAAAAAATGGTTCCCGCTTACAACTTGCCACAAGCGTATAGCTTCAACCAAGCGTTGCAATTGGGCTCAGGGCAAGTTTACAAGGCAGTGCCAATGACTTTAGATGATGTGGCGTTTTTACAGTACACTGGCGGCACAACGGGTGTTTCCAAAGGTGCCGTGCTCACACATAAAAATATTGTTGCGAATATGTTGCAGATCTGTGAATGGATGTTGCCAAAATTGATCCCGGGCCAGGAACGTGTTTTAACCGCCCTACCGATGTATCATATTTTTTCTCTCACAGTGAACTGTCTGACTTTTATTCGGTACGGCGCTGAAAATGTTTTAATTACAAATCCCAGGGATATTCCAGCTTTCATCAAGGATATGATCAAATACAATTGCACAGTGATGAGCGGCGTGAACACACTTTTTAATGCCCTGATGAATCACCCGGATTTTGATAAAATTGATTTTTCAAAATTGAAAGTCAGTGTCGCCGGCGCCATGGCATTACAAAAAGCCGTCAGCGAAAAATGGGTCAGCAGAACAAAATCAATTTTAATCGAAGGCTATGGATTAACTGAAGCATCGCCTGTTGTTTGCTGCAACCCTGTGGATGGCTCAGGCTTCGTCGGTACCATCGGCTTACCGCTGCCAAGCACAGACATTCGATTCGTTGATGATAATGGCAATGACGTGCCCATGGGAACCGAAGGCGAACTGCTCGTGAAAGGCCCCCAAGTCATGAAAGAGTATTACAATCGCCCAGATGAAACGGTCAAAGTTTTAACTGCTGATGGTTGGTTAAAAACCGGAGACATGGCAACCGTCGATGCCAAGGGCTATGTTAAAATCGTTGATCGCAAAAAAGATATGATCTTGGTTTCAGGATTTAACGTTTATCCAAACGAAGTTGAAGACGCTATTGCATCCCACCCTGGAGTTCTGGAAGTCGCCGCTATCGGAGTCGCCGATGAACACAGCGGAGAAGCTGTGAAAGTCGTTGTCGTTAAAAAAGACCAATCTTTGACTGATCGTGACGTTATCGAACACGCAAAGAAAAGTCTGACAAATTATAAGATTCCTAAACATGTCGAGTTTAGAGCAGAATTACCAAAAACAAATGTAGGAAAAATTTTAAGACGAGCTCTGCGGGACAAAGTCGCCTGATTTAAGAAATGATCGCCATAAGAAATGATCACCAGGGAACAGAAGCTAAAGTTAAAACGGAGGATGTAAGCTTGAAAGTTTCAGCTGCATTTTCAATATGAGCTGAAACTAAAAAAATGAAGAAAATTGAATTGAAAAACTGTATCCTTATTTATGTGAAGAAATAAATTATGCTTTTTTATTCCAACTTGAACACCAGCCTTCGCTCGCGACAACACAACCAGGAATGATTTGACAAGCTCCCACTTCTTTTCCGTTCACCGCACTTTTCTTGGCATAAAATGAACAGTTGTTACAAAACTGTTGGTCAAATTTCAACCCTTGCTTTTCAACTTTCAAAGCTGCGTTTTTCACATCAGTATGTTTTGCCTGATAATTCATTCCCTTAGCTACGCCAGAATTTGGATCGCACAACTGGTCACCGGCTGCGGCACTGTCTTTCTTTTTTCGACGTTCTTCAGCTTGAGCCACCTGACCTTGTGATGAGAAAATTCCAAAAATTCCTGTCACAGCTGCTGCGGTAGCGCCCAATTTAAAAAAATCTCGGCGAGACACATTGTTTTTTGTTGTTTGTTTTTTGGTTGTTTGTTTTTTTTCTAATGAGTTCATTCTTGATGCTCCTTGAAGACGTTGTTGCCTACTTCAAGAATGTGCGACGTTTTCATTTGGTTTTCAAATGATTTTTAACAGACCTTGATCTTCATCAAAACTGGGCTTGGCAAAAGTCTGCCAGCCCAATGTCAAACTACAGGATGGATGGACTTCTTATCGCCTTTGAACGACAGGGCCAATTTTAAACACCATAAACGGAAGTCATCGATATAACCAAATGCCGCGGGAACCACTAACAAGGTCAGAAAAGTACTGCTGATGACACCACCGATAATGGCCACACCCATAGAGCTTCTCTGGGAACCTAATTCCGTCAGACCTATGGCTATCGGTAGAATGCCCGCGGCCAAGGCCACAGAGGTCATCAGAATTGGACGCAACCGAGTCCGACTGGCTTTGATCAAAGCGTCGTACCTTCCATGACCCTGTTCCAAAAGCTGAACCGTATAATCCACGAGCAGAATAGAATTTTTGGCCACAACACCAAGGAGCAAAATAATTCCGATCAAAGAAAAAATATCAATAGTCTTTCCAAACATAAACAATGCAGCCATGGCGCCCGACATCGCCAAAGGGAGTGCCAATAAAATCGTAATCGGAGTGATAAAGCTTTCATAAAGTGATGCCAGAACCAAATAAATAAAAAGAATCCCCAATCCAATCGCCACCAACATATTTGCAATGAGTTCTGCAAAGTCCTTGGCTGGTCCTTCGAATTGAAAATCAACACCCAAAGGCGGTTTCATTTCAGTTTGCAAAATTTTTGTAATCTCGTCGCTGGCAGTGCCTAGACTTCCACCCACTGCCAAATTCGCATCAATTTCTATAAATCGTGATTTATTTTGTCGATTGATTTGTGAATACCCCGTAGCTAATTCACCTTGGGCGATGCGATTTAAAGGAATCATGTTGAAGTTTTGATTCGGCACTAAAGTTGTTTCAAAAGTTTTACGCAAATCCCGATTTTTTTCTTCAAAGCGAGTTCGAATGCTGTATTCAATTCCTTTTTCTCGGAAAACCGCTGATTCAATGCCCTCGGTGCGCCCGCGCAGTTCAGCACCTACATTGACAGTGGAAACCCCCAAATTTTCGGATTTATTGCGATCAAAAGTCACATGGTATTCGGGTTTTCCCGAGCGAAAATTCATTTCAACGTCAGCTAAGCCTTTGACTTTCGCTATCCGCTCTTTCAGCAGTGCCGCGTAAGCTGAAAGTTCTTCCAAATTATCACCCGTCAAATTTAAAATCAGAGGCTTTTGATTATTTCCGCCGATATCAATATCACCGATGGAAATAATGGCTTGGTCTTTAAAACTTGTAAGATTTTCCCTGTACTCATCTTTGAGCTGAGAAGAAGATTGGGTTCGTAATTTGCCCACGGGCTTTAGCCTAACGAAAATCGAGGCTTTGTTTGCTTCGGAATTTGCAGAGCCAACGACAGTGGTGAAAAGTTCCACTCTTGAATCTCCTGCTAATTTCTGTTCAATGGCAGTCGTAAACACTTTGCTGGCTTCCAAGGAAGTACCGGTTGGTAATTCGATATTGATTCCAAATTCACCATTATCAGCTTGGGGTAAAAATGTTTTTGGAATTTTCCCGACTAAGGACATCGACAACATGAAAATAACCAGAGCACTGGTCAAAGTTGTTTTTCGGTATATGAGAACCCATTTTAAAACAGACTCGTATAAATCTTCTAACCACACTTGAAATCTTTCAAAAGGTCCTAGAATGACTGCCGAAAATCCTGTTTTATGATGTTCAGATTTTCCTGCCATATAAGCGGATAACATTGGGGCTACCGTGAAAGCATCAAACAACGAAATCAACATTGTGAAAACCACGGTGAGACCAAATTGTTTAAAGAATTGCCCCACGATGCCATCCAAAAATGAAATCGGACCAAAGACTGCGATCACCACCAAAGTCGTTGCAATAACAGCTTGAGCAACTTCTGTTGTGCCGTCGAGTGCTGCTGTCTTGGGATCTTTACCCATTTCTAAATGCCGAAAAATATTTTCCCGCACGACGATGGCATCATCAATCAGCAGTCCTACGGCCAACGATAAAGCAAGCAAGGTCAAAATATTAATTGAAAATCCCATGGCAAACATAATGATAAAGCCACCAATAAGTGAATTTGGTAGGGCCATACCCGTAATAAAAGTTGATCTGACTGAACCCAAAAAGAAAAAGACGACAATGATACAAAGGATGATTCCAATCACAATGCTCTCGCGAACATCGGCAATATTGAGTCGAATAACTCGAGAAAGATCCCGCACTTCAGAAATTTGAACTTGAATGCCCTTAGCTTTTAATACTTCATTCACACTGGGGATCTTATTTTTCACAGCATCCACAACAGCTACTGTGTTAGTGCCATTCTGTTTATAAACTTCAACAAAGAGAGCATTTTTTCCGTTGATTTTGGCAATTTGCTTTTGATCCTCGAGACCTTTTCTGACTCTTCCAATTTCTTCCAGTAAAACCGGACGATCACTGCCCAGGAAATTCACACTGACTTTATTCAGCTGCTGAATGCTGGAAAATTCTCCGGATGTGCGCATGACAATTTCATTTTTGGAATCTTCGACTTTTCCGATGGGAACATCTTTTGATGTGTCGGCAATTCTTTGCGAGACTTGCAACAATGAAATTTTACGATCTTGAAGTTTATCCTTATCGATTAAAACTTGTATTTCTGTTTTTCTTCCACCCACGACTCGAACCTGGCCAATGTCTTTGATCCGCTCAAACTGAGGTTTAATCGTTTCATTGACGACATCAAAAAATTCACCCGGTGAAAGCTCGCTCTGAGCAGAAAGTGTGATGACAGGTTGATCTGCAGGGTCAAATCTGCGAATGACAGGCTCATTGATATCATCTGGCAATTTTGAGCGAATATTACTTAAACGATTTCGAACACTTTGTTCGGCTTCACGGATATTTGTGCCCAATTTAAACTGCAGAATAATCAGTCCCACAGATTCCAAACTATTCGAAGTCAATTTATCAAGTCCTGGCAAGCTCCCCAATTCATCTTCGACAGGCTTCACGACTTGCTTTTCAATATCTACTGGAGATGCCCCTGGGTATGGAACTTGAACAAAGACGATGGGAAAAGTGACATCCGGGAATTGATCCACTGGCATTTTTGACAGGCTCAACAGACCAACGATCAACATCAAGGCAACCACACAAGTAATAAATATGGGCCGTTTGATGGCCATTGCCGCTAACCACATCTTACACCTCGATCAGTTTCAAAAAAATCAATTCAACAGCTCTTCAGAAACTTCAAAATAGTTTCTTGTCATCGCTTCAAGTTTCCGTTGTTCTGCTTTCAATTGAATGACAGTCAGATCAGCATTCGCAGCATCTTCCTCAGAACTCACAACTTGATTGGTGATGGATCGACCACGAGTCAGTTTCAACTGTTCTTCTTTTGCGCGCTTCATCTGGAAATCTTTGATACTTTCAGCTAGCACAATTTTTTGGGAAAGTTCGTCATACTTTCTGACGAGTTCCTCCCAAGCAGAAGCAGATTCTCGAACCAGCTTTTTTGCTTTCAAGTCTGCCGCCATGGCTTCTTTATTCGCAGCAGACCTTCTTGATCCTTTAACTGAAGTATCAAAAACGTAAGTGAATTGCACACCGACCGAGGACCTTGGCTTGTCAGCCTCTGTCCATTTATTTGTGGCTTTGGTTAAGTTTTCTTCAAATGAATTCGTTTCGTAAGAAGCTTGCAAAGACAGATCTGGCCTTAGCCCATCCATCACTTCTTCAGAGATCATTTTTTTACTTTTACTTTCAAGCAGCTGCAAGTAAGCATCCGCACGAAGAATTTTTTGAGATTTCGAAAATTGACCCTTCATCGGTCTTGAAATACCAATATTTCCAGAAATCAGCGGCAAACCTGCAGACTGTTCTAAGGATAAAAAATCTCGCATTGTTTGTTCGGCAGATTTTAAATCATCATCGGCGTTTAACAGTAAAAGCTGTCGCGTTGAAACCAAAGCTTCCGAATTAAATCGATCTGAACGATCTGCAATACCGTCAGCTTCGCGACGCTTAATCCAATTCAAAATTTTTGAAGATCTCTCCAAAGACTCCTGACGCTGTTTTTTTTCTTCAAGCTTGTACAGATAATTCCAAAATGCGATTTCGGCATCTGTCATGACTTGTCTTAATTCAGCTTCT
Organism: Pseudobdellovibrionaceae bacterium; assembly: GCA_046318875.1. Classification (GTDB taxonomy): domain Bacteria; phylum Bdellovibrionota; class Bdellovibrionia; order Bdellovibrionales; family Bdellovibrionaceae; genus JBKCTJ01. The sequence goes on from JBKCTJ010000266.1 coordinate 15,452, forward strand.
GCTTGCACTGTTTCCAGCTTAGCAACAACGGATTCACGATCCTGCCGAAGACGAGTTCCTGAACCAAAAAAATCTTTCCATAAAGATTGGCTCAAAGCAAAACCCAAAGATCCAGTTGCGTATTTATTTAATGGCGGAGCTGCACCGACGAATTCAAAATCTTTTCCTTGGGCAAAAACTTTCGCATTTGTTCCAGAAGAAAACTTTTTTGAAACAAAAATTTCAGAAGTCCGATTTAGAACTTTCGTCGAACCCTGAACTGTCTGAGGCTGGCTTTGATCTGACAAATAACTGTAGCTAGCTCCTGCGATGGGTGCCAGTTCGAAATCGCCCGCAACCCTTCGATCTTCAGCAGCTTCAACTTGCAAAGAGAGTGCTTGAATTTTTTGATTGGTGGATTTCACTTTATTCAAATACTGCTCTAAGGTCATTCCCGGTTGCTGAGAATTTTTTGAAACCGTAGATTTTTTGATTTCTTTTGTTTTTTGCGCCCAATTGATCTGGGCAAACAGCAAAACAGCAATCGCGAACAATATTCCAACCAAATTCACTTTTGTGGATTTCACAGCAGTACAAGCTTTCATTTTAAAATTCCTCGAGTAAAAATTAAAGTAAATTGATTCGCAATCTCAGATTTATTTTCTGGCATCCCCGGACAGGTTGAACGCAAATTTGCATCACACTCTAGGGCGCGCAAATAACCCATAAGCCCTTCGATCATTGCAACAAAAAACATCTTGGGATGAATTTTCTTACTCACAATACCCTTGCGCTGGGCTTGGTCAATGAATTCAGACATTTTATTTCCAATGGGAACAAAAATTTGATCTTGCAGTTCTTTCGAGTGATGCATGCCTTCAAGCTTTTCACGCCAAATCAAATTGGCCATGTCTTTATTTTCTTCGTGTAAATCGATAAACATCGTAATGATCAAACGAATTTCTTCCACAAAGTTTTTTTCTGACATTTCAAGATTCTGAAAACTAAGAAGAGTTTGATCAATGACTTCAGCAATACGAAGACCAAAGTTCATAAACAATTGTTTATATAGACCCTCTTTGCCACCGAAATAATAACTGATCAGACTGATATTCAGTCCTGACTCTCTGGCGATATCCCGAGTGGAAGTTCCCTCGAAACCCTTTTGGGAAAATAAAACCCTTGCTGCATTCAGCAATAAGTTCCTAGCGTCTTGCTCATTTGAAGTCGAAATATCGGACATGTGGCAAGATTAAATCAAATGATTGAATAAGCAAACAAGAAAATTAATCAAACGTTTTAAAATTTAATACCTTTATAAAATCAATGGGTTATAATATTTAGAAATGTTTGATCGGAAGGACTATTTTTTTTAGTTTTGCTTGGACTTATCTCACTCAGTCTTGAAATACGAATCGGCGAACTCAGTCGATCAAATGGGCTGCAACCGGATCTACTGCATAATAATAAGGTGCGACAGCGACTCCCGCCATCCAAGTTTGCCCGAGTGCTGCCCATGATGTCCCACTCCAACATTTAACAAGTGCACCAATGATCTTACAATTTTTTTCACCAATCCCACCTCCGCCTTCCTGCACATACAAATAATCCCATGTTGATCCAGTTCCGACAATGCCATTGACGTAGTGTGTACCGCCTTGTGTGAACTCAACTGTCGAACCTCTGATGACTAAAGTCGATGTATTCAAACCCATACTATTCGGCATCGGCGTCGGAACAGCCATCGAATTATCCGAACAGACTAAACCTTGGGATATGCTATATGCACATAGATAGGCGTATCCGACATAAATAGCAGTCAAATCATTGGGGTAGCTTGTCATTTGAAATGGTAACGGATTTGAAGGAAACATATATCCCCAGCACCATAGCTGAGTCGTTGACATCGCTGCTGACTTTATTGCACATCCCAGGTTGTATCCTACCGATACATCAATGACATTAGAACCAAGTCCTGTTGGTGTTTGTGGAGCTGCACAATCGGCTCCGACACATGTTGCCACACCTGCAGAAAGCTCATCAAAAGCAAAAGAGCATTTCACAGAACCATCACTAAATAAAGCACATTTATTTGGATACCCATAAGAAATTTTTGTTACGTTGGATGAGAGCCAACTTTGGGCAGAAACAAAGCCTGAAGCACTGCCCGTGTAGACCACTCCAGATTTAATCACATCTATTGTTGATGTATAATCTCCAGAAGGCACAATACTTTGAACTCCAGTAAATACTTTTTGTGGAGTAGAGGTTGCACTTGTTCCAGCCGCTATAATTCCAGGATAGTTTTTACCCCAACACCACAAATCACTATTACTGTCGAGGGCGCAACCTCCTTGATTTTCTTCTATTGCCTGTATGGAAACTATATTACTTGAAAATATATAACTGACCGCATCGGATTCAGTTGGAGTGTTCGTCAAACTTCCTGAGTTACCAAGTAAAGAGTTGTTATTCGCTCCTGAACATTTGACTTGGCCGCGATGAATAAAACACTCAGTAGAACCCAAAACCCTATATCCCGAAACATTGGCTGAAAATGGACCTAGTGCAGTTGCTGCAGATGTGGACAAGAGAAATGCTTTTCCTGTTGTTGTAAAAGCACAATTTGAACCATCTCCACAATAGGAAATAGATGAAATTGTTCCGGACAATCCAGTAATTTCAGTGAAAGCTAACGAATTTCCATATTGGGATCCACGACAGGCAACAGTTCCCGTTGATCGACGAATACAAACACTTTGATACCCTGTGGAAATTTGAACAACATCAACATCTGTATGAATCAAATTTGGAGTCAATCCAAGGGAAACACCTCCAAGAGTTCCCCAACAATAAACTTCACCACCCGTTTTTAAAGCGCATAGAAATGTTTCCCCACCACGGTCAGGGCTTGATATATCGATGACATTGGAACTCAGTCCCACAGGCTGAACAGTGCTTCCAATAGCATCTATTGTTGTTCCGTCGCCTAGAATTCCTGCGTAATTCTCACCGCTGCAAAGAACTTGCCCTGCAGACGTAAGTACGCAAAATGCAGAACCCGAAACCAATGTGGCAAGCTTCACTCCTAAAGGAATATTAACTTGTATGCCGTCAATTCCAAATTGCCCGCCAGAGGTCCAACGCCAAACATCCCCATTATTTCTGAGTCCCAATTGAAACCACCAGTTTGATGCGACATCGATGAAACCCGTTGTTGGTAAACTTGCACTTATCTCTGGAGGCTTACTTGGCCCCCAATTTTCACCCCAGCAGTATATTTTTCCCGTGCTTAAAACAGCGCAAAACGCATTGTGGCTGTGAGACAATTTGAGCACATTAGATGAGTATGTCGGATCATTCATTGGGTCGTAGGTCGGTGATGTGAGGCTTGAACCATCACCCATATAAAATCGGTTCACGGGGGGGGTCACAGTCCACTGACAGTCTAATGTTGAGGTACCATTGGTATTCGTTTGAGAAAAGACAAGATTGACGACTCCAGGATCCGCCTTTGACGCTGTGTAGGTCCATTTACCAGAGCTGCAAAGAGTTGAGGCCGTGATGTCACCTGTGACGAAAACCAGTAGGCCATTCTCGCAGTCACCGCCATATTCGACAATATAGGGATCGCTTGTGTAGTTGTTTGCAACTTTATCTTGTGTGATCGTAGGCAATGGTCCAATGGAAATTAAACTCCCATCGGTCAGCAAATTCCCCCTTTTCACAAAGTCACGTATTAGATTATCGCAAGAAGTTGTAAAGATGCAAAGAATGGTAGAGACCAAAAACAAGCTATACGAATTTTGCGAATGTGAAACTCTCTGTATTTCAAGTTTTTCCACCAACATACCCCATCAAATTGAATTGACTGACCTCTCCTTTAGTCTTGTCGACACTTTCAACGAAATACTCAACTCAATTCTATTTCAAAGAGCTTAATTTGATCCTATTGAATTTCAAAGTGAAACGCGTCTGAACAGCAGTGTTTCAGATCAGTGCATAATAAACAGAAAATTAAAATTCTATTTTGCAAAGACAATTATTCGGCAAGACATCCCCTAAACGGCTTCCAGAATCGCAACGACTCCCATACCACCGGCTGTGCATACAGAAACTAATCCGCGACTTTTTCCCTTAAGACCTTGAGGATTTTGAGCCAAGATTTTTGCTAGGCTTGCAATAATTCTGGATCCCGTTGCTGCAAAGGGATGACCCAAGGCAACACTGCCGCCTTTGACATTCATTCTTTGGCGATTGATTGCACCCAAGGGCTGATCAATTCCCAAATATTTTTTGCAATATTCAGCACTTTCCCAAGCTTTTAAAGTGCAAGCCACTTGCCCCGCAAAAGCTTCATGAATCTCATAATAATCAAAATCTTGTAAACTCATTTTGTTTCGCTTCAGTAATTCTCCGACAGCGACAGTGGGCGCCATTAACAATCCATCTCCATGAACAAAATCGACAGCGGAAACATGGGCATCAACAAATCTGGCAAGCTTTGGCCAATTCATTTTTTTTGCTTCTTCATCACCTGCTAGCAAGACTGCAGAAGATCCATCTGTTAACGGAGAACTGTTCCCCGCAGTCAAAGTTCCTTTCCCTGTTTTATCAAAAACAGGTTTTAATTTAGCAAGCTTCCCAAGACTGGTTTCTTTGCGCACAAGCAAATCTTTTTCGACTCCAGAAAAAGGCGCGACAAGATCTGAATAAAATCAGTCTTCGTAGGCTTTCACTGCATTTTGATGGGAATGATAAGCAATTTCATCCTGTTCCTTTTGAGTCAATTTCCACTGCTGAACCATCAATTCACAATGCTGCCCCATAGACAACAAAGTTCGGGGTTCAACCACTGCGGGAATTTTAGGTTTCAAATCCGAAGGTCTAAAACTCAACATAATCCCAAGTCGTTGTGACAAAGTTTTTGCTAAATTCAACTGCATCAACTTTTCACCAAATGTTTCTGAAACTTCAAAGGGCAAATCTGAATTGGTATCAACACCCCCAGCAATCCCCGATTCAATTTGGTAATTGGCAATTCTTAGTGCAAGCAAAGCTGCCGCTTCCAAAGAAGTTCCGCAAGCCCGCTGCAAATTAAAAGCCGGAGTATACGGATGAAGTTTTGTTCCTAAAACACATTCCCGGGCCAAGTTCCAATTTGATGAGCTGTTCATGACAGCACCTAAGGCAACATCACCAATTTTTTTATTTGCTAAATTGTAGCGATCAACGAGGGCGTTTAATGATGCAGTCATTAAATCCTGATTTTTCACTTTAAGATAACTGGTCATGGACTTCACAAATGGAACCCTGACGCCCCCGACAACAAACACATCCCTCGTTTGCATAAACATCCTTTGTCTAAAAATATTGGAATTACCAATACTTCAACAAAGAATAGAAAAAGGGTCAATCAATGAGCTTTGCTTTTCAAAAACATGACATTAGTTTTAATTCGCTCACCAATTTTTGATCTGGCACTGCGGACCAGAGACTCAAAATAAAACCACCACCACCGGAGCCTGTGGGCTTTACTGCTAAGGCCCCTAGAGCTTTTAATCGATCCATTTCTTTTTGCATTGAAGCTGGACACAAATCCCACTTTGAAAAACATTTTTGAGCTGTTTCGATGGACTGAATTAAAACTTCAATATTGCAGTCACGAAAAGATTTCAAAGCCAGATCAACTGCAGCTCGCATTTCCATATCGATCTGATGTCCCAAAGCATGATCCGAATGAGTCAATGTTTTGACTTTTTCGATGCAATCAAAAGTCATTCCGCGGTGACCAGAGTAGGAAACATACAGATGTGGCTGCCAATCGCTCTTCAAAGCCTCGCGTTTAACTCCCCTCTGAAAAACCATTCCCGATCCCATCAAGGAAACAGCAATATCAACCCCACTGCTTTCACCGTGAAAAATATTTTCCATTTTTAATGCGAAATCATAAATTTCATGTTCACTCAAAAATTCAAGCTGATGAAAAAGCTTCGTCACAGCGACACAAAGCGCAGCAGATGCCCCCAGTCCCGTCCCAACCGGCAAATCACTATCAATCAAAAGTGTCGCATCTTGAAAAAAATCTTCATTGATATTTAAAAGCTGACAGCTGTTTTGAAAGACTGAATGAAACAGAAGTTCATACTCATGTCCTTTAGTACCAGTATAGAGA
>JBKCTJ010000267.1:0-1479 GCA_046318875.1 Pseudobdellovibrionaceae bacterium
CTTCTGGATAATACCACGAAAAAGATGATGGAGATGGTGACACAGTTGCCTGGAGTTTTAGCTATCAAGGGTTGCGGCGCAATGGGAGCCGACAGCATTTTAGTTTTAGTTGATTCCAAAACCAAAATTGCGTTTAAAGAAGAGCTCAACAAACGAAACTTGCGGTTTTTTGATGAAGCGGGTTTAGGGGGATATCTTCAATGATTCAATCTGTCTTGAGTTCAGCCCCGTCGAATATCGCTTTAATTAAGTACATGGGGAAAACCTCCTCAGCTTCCAATATTCCCACAAATTCTTCTTTGTCTTACACTTTGGAAGGATTGCGGACTTATGTTTCTTTGAAACATAAGATTTCGTTGAAGCAAGATACTTGGCAGCCACTTTCCCTTTCTGAAATCGATCAGAAAGATTTGTTTCAGACGACAGCAAGTCTTGCACCTTTAAATTTAAATGAAAAATCCGTTCAAAAATTTCTTCGCCATTTGAATTTGTTAAAAAAAGAATTTCAGATCGCGACCTGTTTTGAAGTCAAATCGGCAAATACTTTTCCTTCAGATGCGGGTCTTGCCAGTTCAGCCTCGTCTTTTGCAGCTTTGACCAAGGCGTTTTTTCAGTGGCTGAATGAGATACATCCAGAAAAAATTCAACACTCTGATCCGATCCATCTGATCCAATTGATGTCTTCATACAGTCGACTTGGATCTGGATCGTCTTGTCGATCTTTTTATTCCCCATGGTCTTTATGGGACAGTGAAGGTGCTCAGTCATTTCAAAGTGTTTATGGAGAATTGGATCACTTAGCCCTTGTTGTTTCTGCCGATAAAAAAGAAGTGTCATCAAGCCAAGCCCACGAGCTTGTCTTATCAAGTCCAAAATTTGAAGGTCGAATTCTTCGCGCTGAAAACAGAATAAAATTTTTACGGGAATTATTAAACACTGAAGGAAAAACGGCATGGGCAAAAGCTTACCATGTGTGTTGGGATGAGTTCATCGATATGCATGACCTTTTTCACACGTCCAAGCCTTCCTTCAGATACATGACTAAAGCAAGTGATCAAGCCCTTCATCACGTTGAAAAAATGTGGGCTGCGGAAAATGATGGGCCCCTCGTGACCATGGATGCGGGTCCAAATATTCATCTTCTGTTTCGTCCTGAGCAAGATTCGATGAAATCTCTCTATATCAAAAATCTTTCAGCCTATGGTTCCGTCATTGAGTCTCCTTCGCTGAGTTCTAAAAAAACTTCTGGTGTCGAGGATTTCAATTAAATGCAAAGTAATCAAAAGTTATTTGATCATTTAAAATCACCTCTTCTGGTTGAAACCTGCGGGAAATGGATACTGGCAGGCGAACATGCAGTCTTGCGGGGCAGTGAAGCTGTGGTCTTTCCTTTAAAAAGTGCTCGGTTAAAATTAGTTTTAACAGCAAAAAAAACCGCTCCATCCAGTCGACTTAGAGTTCTCTATACTGGTACTAAAG
>JBKCTJ010000268.1:0-10710 GCA_046318875.1 Pseudobdellovibrionaceae bacterium
TGATTGAATTCGATGACGTCATGAACCAACAAAGAAATGCAATTTATGGTATGAGACGCCGTGCCCTTGAAGGCCAAGGGGTCGAAAAAACTATTTTAGATATGATTTCTGATGTGATCAGTGAGTTTTTGGATGCCTACGTTCCACAAGGTGCAAAAAAAGCTGATTGGAATTTAGACGCTTTTAACAATGTTTTGAATCAGTATTTTAATTTTACATTGGATACGGCCAAATTTAATTCCATGGGTGATTCGGAAATTGAAACGGAAGTTCAAAAGCGAATCCGTGAAAATTTTGAGCACCAAAAAAAATCCATGGGACAATTTTTTGAACAAGTGCAAAAAATGATTTTGTTGCAAGTGATCGATCAAAAATGGAAAGAGCATTTGTACATCATCGATAAATTAAAAGAAGGTATTAATCTGCGGGGTTATGCACAAAAAGATCCACTGATTGAATACAAAAAAGAAGCCTTCAAAGCTTTTGAAAATTTGAACAGTCAAATTGCTAAGGAAATGGTTGAAAAAATCATGCGTGTCCAACTTGTTCTGGAAGGTCCACAGGCCGAAGAACAATTAAGACAAAGTCTTGGTCAGGATGAATCAGGTTTGGAAGATTTAAATTACAGCGCTCCCTCTGATCAGCAAATGGAATTAGGAATGGGACAAGGCAGCTCTGGCAACAAGCCTCAAGCGCCGAGAAATCGGGCCACGATGACTTCAAGATCCATGGATGATCAAAAGCTCAATCGTGCAGATCGCAGAAGAAATGAAAAAAAAGGACGCCGGTAATTGGCCAGCTGTCCTGTTTGTTCACAGCCTGCCGCCATTCAAGAGTCTGACTTCGGAGGGATTTTCGTATGCACCTCGTGCAAGGGATCCTTTTTTGTTTCTTTTTTAGGTGAACCATTGATGCCAAATCAATCAGGCACTGACAGCTACGTTGAACAGGGGCCTGCAGCACCGACCGAGAGCTTGCAAGATCTCTTAGCCGAGGAAATTAAAGAAGAAACTTTAACTTTTCGTGAGCCCATCGGAGTTTCCATTGAGCAACCAATTACGGAGCAACCAATTACGGCGCAACCCATTGCGCAACCCATTGCAAACGAGCTAGATCAGCTTGATGTGCCTGATTTTGGAAGCTCGCAAAATAATTTTGTGAGCACTTCTGTTGAATCTGCAGAGCCCATTTTTCAGCAGGATAGTCAGACCCAGGAAAAATCTCCGCAACTTGTAGTCCATCAACAACAAAATTCTAATGTGTTCATGGATTTAAATTCCATGAATGATTTTACGAATTCAAACGAAGTCTCGCTCCCGCTGAGATATGATTTAATCATTTCAGGTATAGATACCGAGTCTGAAGTTGATATCATTCGTGATGCGATGACAGATCAAAGGCTAGGTTTAAACCGAAATGAAATTATCGAAGCCATGCAAAATGGCCAGGCCCGAATCATCAATTTAAACCCGGTTAAAGCTGCAATTTTATTTCAAAGACTTCGATTTGAACCTTTTTCTATAGAAGTGATTGAAAAAAAAATTTAGTGATCTAGGGCGTGCCTTCATTCCCCTCTTCACGTCTAGACAAATATGGAACTGTACCTTGGACTGAGCTCTCATTGTGATTTGCTGGGACTTTTTCAGCTTTCCGCTTATCATAGATGAATGAAGACTTTTTTGATTATACTTTTGTTTTTGAATTCCTTTGTGCAGGCTTCTGAAGAAAAAAAGGAAAATCCTGTGAAAGAAGCACCACCTGAATGGATGGTGCTGCAAACTGAAATTCAGAAACTCTCTGCAGAGATTAAAGTAAAACAAGATCAACTTGTTTCGCTTTTTTCATCAGGCCACGGGAATGGAAAAACTGCCCATGGACCACCTGCTAAAGCCAATGTCGCTGAAAAAAAATCAGAATCTCAGGAAATAAGTAAGGAACATAAAGCCTTGCGAGATTTAATTTCAGAATATGAAAAAAAACGGACAATTTTGCGCTATCGTTATCCTGAAGCAGGTGCACAAACTGATCGTAAGTATCAACGGATTGAACTGAAATCAATTGATCAACTGAAAACAGAAACCCTCGTTGAAAGACGTTTACGACAGACATCAGAAAAAATAAAAAAAGTTTATGGCTATGAAGATCAGCCCTATGGAAAATCCTCAAAAATCGTCAAAGAATCTGCAGCCCAAGGCGGACGCCAACCGGCCAGCGAAAATAATCCGGTGGATGAAAAAATTCCTTTGCTGGATGAACAGATCATCCTTAAAAAGTAAACACAGCAAATCTTAAAATAGGGGAATTTTTCTCAGTTTCGCGCTTTACTTAATTGTTGAAGTGAAATCCAAGACATAAAAGTTGAGTTATTTCAGTTAGATGCTATTTATTTTACAAATCTAAAGTCATACTTTATTTATGCATGTATAAAAGAATTATTGATTTAAATTTGAATAACTCCTTTTTTTTGCTGGGGCCACGTCAAACCGGCAAATCAACCTTGCTATTAAATCATTTTAGAAAGTCTCTCTATATTGATTTACTGAAAACGGAAGTTCGAACAGAATTAGCTATTCGGCCCCAAAAATTGCGCGAAATCTGCAGGGGCCAATCATCATCTGAATTTATTATCATCGATGAAGTTCAGAAAGTTCCTGAACTTTTAAATGAAGTTCATTTTTTGATCGAGAGTGAAAAAAGAAAGTTTATTCTTGCGGGTTCAAGTGCTCGCGGATTAAAAAAAGCACAATCGAATATGCGCGGTGGGCAAGCGTGGATGAAAACACTGCACCCGCTCTATCGCGCAATCTACCAGCGTTCTCTAGATTTTTAGATTTGGCTTCCCTATCCGATAGTGAGCAAGTCGAATATTCCATTTTTGCGTCAGATGTTGGGGTCTCTTCACCAACAATAAAAGCCTATTTTGAAATTCTTCAGGACACTTTGTTGGGCGAACATCTCGAAGTTTATAGAAAAAAAGTGAAGCGACGTCTTGTTGTCTCAATGGAAAATCAACGAAGAGTTACTTCAGATGGGATCGAAATTTTGCCTTACCTTGAGTTTTTAGATGAGCTGTGGAGTTGGACTTTTTAGAACATTTGTTGGTAAGTTTCTACTCTTCAAACATCTTCAAGTCTGGGATTTCTCCACGGCGTAAACTGTTTGCAAAATCTTTGTGTCTTGGATCTGTGACAACTTTCATGGCCAAATCAAATGGCAGCTGTAAATTTTTATTTAGCTTTTCTTGTTTTGTGAATTGAACTTGGCCATAAATCTGTTCGATCAGTTGTTTATCGATTTTTCCTTGAGCCACAGCTCTTAGCAAAGCATCAATGGCCAATGGTGGGGAATCAAATTCATTGCAATATAAAAGCATATCAACACCAGCATTCAATGCCAAAACGGGAATGTCTTCGACTTCGTAATTTTTACTCAAAGCTTTCATTCCTAGATCATCAGAAACCACAAGACCCCGAAACTTCATTTCAGCTCTGAGGATGTCTTGTAAAAATTTTCGCGACAAAGTAACTGGAAAATTCGGATCGATATTTTTAAAAAGAATATGGGATGTCATCACAAAATCAGCTTTACTGCGCAAACCTTTTCGAAATGGCAGTAGCTCCAATTGATTTAACTCATCCAGGGATTTAGTTTCCACTGGTAAGTCTTCGTGAGAATCCAGCAAAGTATTTCCGTGTCCAGGAAAATGTTTTACGCAAGACATGACACCAGATTTAATGAATCCACGAATCAACGCGGAAGCGTGTTTTTCAACAATAGCCACATCGGCACTGATCGCACGGTCCCCGATGACCGTATTTCTGGGATTTGAAAAAACATCCAGGCATGGTGCCCAGTTGACATTAATCCCAAAGCTTGCCAGTTCCATTCCCAACAAATTCATCCATTGAAAAGTAACCGCTGTATTATCCAGCTTCCCGGCCACAGCTAGGGGAGGCCAAACGGTCAAAGGATCCTTAATCCTTTGCACGCGACCGCCTTCTTGATCAATGGCAATAAACAGTGGGGAGCGACTTGATTGTTGTTTGGAAAGACTTTGAATTTCTGAACACAAATCATGAATTTGTTTTGGCTCTTGCAAATTGCGTCCAAATAAAGTGACGCCACTGATATTGTTTTCAACTATGAATTTTTTTTCGTCACTGGTCAGTGATAATCCAGAGACTCCGATGAAAAAAAGCTGACCGATTTGCTGATCGAGCGTCATTTGATTGTGATTCATTTTGCTCATTCAGGTCCCCCTGTTGAGAAAGTTTATTTTGTTGGTGGCAGAATTTCATTTTTTTCAGGCAATGTCTTTTCAGGTGGGTTTTTAATTTGAATTCCTATTCCGGGAGGTACACCAAAGGTTTTTCCGCTTTCCTGAGTTGGAAGAATAGAATTCGATCTTGCTGCTTTGGCCACCATGTTATTGATGCCCAGTGGGATTTCCCCAAAGATGGATTGTAAGATCTTGGAATTCAATTCCATACCTTGAGTTGCCTCTGACGGTTGAGCCACAAGTTCTGAACCCACTCCGGATAAAGGCGATACAGTCCCCATGACTTCGCCACGATCTGTAATATATGCAGTAAACTTATTCTGTTTGTAATCGGTTTTGGCCTCAAGAACAGAGAAACCTTTCATTTTTTGAAGCTTACCTGTTGATACTTTTCCCGAATAAATGTCAGCGTCTTCTTCAGCAATGGCAGAATAGTTGATGCTTAAGTTGGCTGTCATACCTTTAGGTTGTTTTAAAATAAGATAAGTTAAAAACGTGCTCAGGAAAACGCCTTTAGGAATATCCTTAGTAATTGTTTTTTTTATCCCGTCTTCTTGGAATAAGGCGGTCATTTTATTGTTTTTAAATTGTGCATCGATGGTTCGAGTTTTGGTTGTTTGGCCTTGTTTTAAAGAAGATGTAAATTCGTATTTTATTGGGTTGAAGCCATCATCCGAGATGGCGACTAAGCTTTGCATTTCTTCTTCAGTGTCTGTTTTAATTTTTTGAAATGTTTTTGCGACAAACTGTTTCTGTTTGGTATTGTAGTCATATCTTGCAATCAGGTATCCAATGTGTTTTTCACCAACTAAGATCTTATAATATCCTTCAAACAGATTTTCCATTGAGCTTGGTGGCTGTGCGTTGGTGGACTGTGTATTTCCTGGAGGGGCTTTGGCAGGAGTCTTTGCCATTTTTTGTGTCTGAGCAGAACTGTATTGAACACACAAGATGATCAATGAAATCAGCAGAATAATTTTTTTTTGACCCCGGAATAAAATAGGCTGGACCATAGACTAGATTCCTTGTGCGTGAGTGTTGTTCAAATAGCTTGGCCAAGCCACCTTGTGAAGTCAACTGGATGTCTCGGAGTTAAACAGTTGTTCTTCTGAAAAAACGTGAGAAAATGGACAGGTGAAATTCTTAAAAACAAAAGCTGTCTCAGGACAAATGGCAATTTTCTTTGCACTGATTTTTCAGGTTTTGTTTCTGATGTTTGCTATGGTCATTAATATTGGGTTACTGGTTCACCATAAAATCAATTTACAAAATTCTGTTGATCTGGCTGCCTATTATGGTGCGGCTAAACAATCTGAAACTTTGAATGCAATTGCTCATATTAATTTTCAAATTCGACAGAGCTGGAAGCTGCTGACTTGGAGATACCGCGTTCTTGGTATGGGTGGCGATCAAGGCAATGACATGAGCGGGAGCACAAGCGCAGAAAGCGTTGCTGGAAATCCATATCGAATTTCACAGAAAGCACTTTTTTTAGCAAACGAGAGACCACTTGAAGGTCTTGAAGAAAGTGAAAAAAATGCTAACATTGCGTCGGCATTTTGCATCAGCTATCAGCCCTTTCAGCCAAACCCACCTGATGAGTCGCTCTGTTTGGATACTTTGTTGAAAACAACAGATCGCATTTCTTTGTTTCAACCTCCACCGGTCATCGCGGGATTTATTGGATTGTCCAGTGTGGCGCGGGCCCTGGCAATGCAGTCACTGGCAAAAATTAAAGAGCGATGTAAATCTGCAGGGGAAAAAAACTATGTCATGCTTGCCAGGTATGCCGCCAGTTATGCCTTTGATCAAGCCGACCGTAAACAGACCATCGTTGCCCTTGCCAAACTCATTTCTGAAAAAACAGATGATTTTAAGCAAATTGATGGAGGCAGCGCCCGCGAAGGAATGATTAATACTTTAAAAAATAACCTTTCCATCGCGAATCGTGAATCCATCACAGATAATGCTGCACAAATTAAAATTTTCAATGCTCTTGCTCATGACCAGTGCAATAGCAGCGGTGTGCCGCAAGGGGCGCCTCCTAAATTTTTATCTGAAATTATGTTGGCCCCTGCATTTTTCTTTTTAGATAGCAAATGTCCAAACGATGCCTACGTTCGGGAAATTCGGTATTTAAGTGCGGCAAATATTCCCTACAATCGTGACAACTTGGATCCAGAAATTCAGGAGCTCAGTAAATATGTAGATCCATTATCTCCACCCTTTAATGCTTCTGTTGGTTTTGAAAAAAATCCCTGGTGCATGTCTTATATTCGAATGGAAGCAACGACTGCTCCTAAAATTCCTTTTTCTCCTTTGGGTGATGTGAAGTTGAAAGCGGTGGCTTACGCCAAACCCTTTGGTGGGCGTCTGGGTCCTTGGTATCACAAAAATTGGCAGCCTCAATCACCGACTTCACAAGGTGGTCCCAATGATCGGATTGATCAAATGCTGCCGCCAAGAATTATTTACGGTGGACAGATTGCAGATCCAAAGGACGTGACCCGGGTTCCAAATTATTCTCGATTTCCAGGGGATAAATTGGGAATTATTTCCAGAAATACGCGGGGGCGTTTTACCCGCTTATTGTACGGGTTGGGAAGTGCCTCAACAAATCGAAATCCTCAGTGGCAGCAAGCGCCTCAGCTGACTTATTCCAATGACCAATCCCCACATTATGATCAATGGTCCCACATCGCAGATACTTCAATTATTCGCGAGAAGCGAGACACCTTAGCATGGGGGATGTCGAGCGGAACTTCATCCGCAATGCGCGATCTGGAAATCGCAGCCATTGCGCCTGATTTATTTGATATCACGTATTATTCGATTGAGCCGGATTTTTATAACAATTATTACAAAGGCAAGTTGAATAAAATATTTTTAGAGGGAAGTAATCCTTTTCTTTTGCGGCTTGACCACGGCGGCCGGCTAAATGAAGAAAAAAGAATTGAGGAGTTTGGCGTGAAAGACCAAATTGATATTCTAAAAAAATTGGGTAATGCCCTTGAAACAAACGTTTTGCCAGATGATGTCGGATATAAAGCAGGTTTAACTTATTTTGTTTCAGACCCAGCTCATGTCTTAACCAGCTGGATAGGCAAAGACCTGGCAGATTATGATTTAGATGAAACCCGCTTTGGCAAATGTCTGAATCCGCCGACTCCGGAAGAACCTAATCCAGGAAACTGTGTTGTGGGAGGTCGTACAGGGTTTTCAGTAAAGCTTGTTTCAGAAGATTTTATTAACGCAAGTGATTTGCGCCTTGGCGGAGACGGTGCTTCAACTGGAGCAATAAAAAATCCCCCGCCATAGCCCTAGGTGTGAATTGTTCAACTCCAAGTGTTCTATTCCAAGATCTTTTTTTCTCGATTTAAAACAAGTGTAAGTTTCAACACATCGAGTGTTTAAACATTATCACTGCAGTCTCTTCCTGAGATGTGGAATCGAAACTGGTGAGCTCATTTTGATAATATTCCAATCTTGAGGCACAGTGGTCTGGTACGAGTCTTGTAGCTACTCCTGGTATGGAGGGAGTAATTATGAGACAAAAATATGAAAATACTCCGGTCAAAGTTTTAAATAACTTATTTCGTGTGATGGCATTTTTGTATGTGATCACAATCACATTTCAAAGCCAAAGCCCTATTCAAGCAAAAAACCACGAGATGAAAGTTTATCCAGAAATTAAAAAAATTAACGAATTGGTTTTTGATTATGAAGGAATCACGTGGCGAGATAGAGAAAACCTTCACTCAACTCTGCGCAACCGTCTTAGCAAAGTTTTGCCAGAGAAACATAAATCAAGAGCATCCAAAATCAGCCGGGAAATCATTGTGCAAAGCCAAAAATACAAAATCAATCCATTATTGGTCATGGCTTTTATCCAAACAGAATCGTCTTTTAAGCCAGATGCCATCGGACCTGTGGGAGAAATCGGTTTAATGCAATTGAGATATCGAACCGCGCAATACGTGTCTGAACGATATGATTTGGAATTCAAAAATGAAAATGAATTAAAAAACCCATTGATCAATATTAAACTGGGAGTAGCGTACTTGGCTTATTTAAAAGAAAAATATGAAGAAGTTCCAGCCCACATGGTCCCAGCATACAATGTGGGTCCAACAAAATTACAGCAGAAGTTAAACAAAAATGAATTACCGCAGGCCTACGCTGGAAAGATCGTGCAAAATTATAATTTGTTTGCACGAATCATGAAGCCTGAGAATAAATCGAAAAAAACAGCAAAAGCTAAAAAATCTGTTTTTCCAAAAGTAGCGTTCACTTCAAAACCAAGTGAAGCAAAAAAGGAATCAGCAAATTTGTAAGTTTATTTTTAACCAACCAGTACCGATGGGTGCTGGTTTTTTCTTTTGATGAGATCTTCAGATATCAAAACGTTTCAAATCAATATTCTTCGTCAAAAAGTTAACCACGCCAGAAGCTAAGCTATCAAAAAAATTTCACTTTTTGCGTCTTGAATTGAGATTGCCACTTTAAGATAAACGTTTTTTTGACGATACTTAAGGCAGGGGGAAGTTATGATGAGGTTACCGAATGACATTAAAACTATTTTATTTATCCTTTTTTTTAGCTTTAATTCGTTTGGTGAGATGAATCCGGCAACGAGCGCTGGTCGTACTTTGGTGGGACCTGCAACATCAAATTCTGGTGCTGCCGGGGGTGCTGCAGCGGCTATTGAGACGCCCAGCGCGGCATCGCAATGTATGTCCGATGTTGAGCATGAAGAAGCGGGTACCAGATACCAGCAAGAAATCGTAAACAACATTAACAGTATTGGTGTGACCTTTCCTAGATTGAAAGAGACGCTTAACCGATTCGCCCAGCGCTATACGAACAGTCGCGAAAGTTGTGGCAGTCGTTCTGTTATCGCTATGCATTCATGTCAAAATTGCAGAAGTCAGTACATTCAAAACGCGGTTAATATTGGGCAGACGGCGTTGGGTACCTTGGGCGGATTAGGTTCCGTGACTGGCCAATGCTCGGGTATTGAAAACGCCGCAAAAATGATCCAAGCTGCATTGGGTCTATATCAAGTAGCCTGCGGTGGTGCGAAAGCAGCATGTGATTGGTCTTGTTCAGATGCAAAAACCGGTCTTGAGCAACTTCGAACGGGGGTTGAGCAGGCGCGACAAGAGATGGCCGTCTTGTTTAATATGTGTGTCAACGGTCCCCCAGATAGACCTGTCACAGCTGTTCGCGGGTTTTACGAAGGCGGTCAATGCTCCACATTTGCAAATACCAAAGAACCCACCGTGAGGGCATTTGACAATATTCAAACTGCCATTGCGGCAGAATTGTCGGCTTCGAACGCTGGCTCCATAGCAAAACGTTTTAATATTTGCCAAGGTTACACAACAACTCTTCTTTCGGCAGTATCTGGCATCGCATCCTATGCCAATCTAAGCGCGCGAGCGAAGCAATGTAAAAAAGCAACCCAAGCAAGTGCCCCTCAGTCGCAAGACAAATGTGCTCCTTTGCCAGGTAAAACAGTTATTGAAACTACACTAGATAGTACTTGTTTAGCTTCATTGTGCAGTAAGACTGAATATTCGGCTCGAAGTGAATGTGTCTGTTATACAGCTCCGCGAACACCGGGTTGTAACAATGGTTTAACACCTGCTGGAAACGATGTTGTGAATAGCTTGCAGGGAATGCCGGTTGATCCTAATACTGCTTCGCTGCGTGGAAATGGAATTACAAATTCTACGGGTGGCAATGGAAATTCCGTTGCGGCTGCACAAACTCGATCCGCTGCGGGCACTGATGGCAGAGCTGCTGGTTTGTCAGGAGCCGGTGCCGGTTCACCAACAAATGGTTTGGGAGCAGGAGCTTCAGGCCTTTCCCAAGAAGTTGCACCATCAGCAATCAGTCGGCCATCAACATCAATGTACAGCAGTGAATCTGGTGGATCGGGTGGCTTTGGATCAGGCAGTTATGGATCTGGCAGCGGAGGCGGAGGGTTACGTGCTTACCTTCCGGGTGGCGCGCAAGATCCTGCAAGAATGGCGGCCTCGGTTCCGGCTAGTGGAGTGACCTCTGCTGGTGGGAAATCAAACTTTGAGAAAATCACAGATCGCTATGTAGAAAGCCGATCGTCACTGAACCCGGCGGGAAGATAATATGTACTACAAAATCTGTTTACCTCTGATCGTTATTTTGAATTCTTCATTGGCTTTTTCAAGGCCCGCTGTGAATCAGCAAAGTGCTGATGCCACGGCGGCTGCCGCTGCCACCACAACAACATCGACGACATCTAATTTAACTCCCACCTCTGTGACACCTGCCAGTCCAAGCGGAGTTCGACAGAATGGATCCGGAACCGGTCTAGAAAGTTCGGGAACTTCAGCATCTCGACCTCCAGCGACTGCAGCGCCAACAGTGCGGGATGCTGCGAAGCAGTC
>JBKCTJ010000269.1:0-3150 GCA_046318875.1 Pseudobdellovibrionaceae bacterium
TTCCTAAAATTAAAAATGGTCCAATTGCAACCAGCAGAAACCAATAGAAATGCTGGAACGCTAAAAGAAAAAATCGTGCAACGATCAAAATCACAAAACTTACAATGACCAAAGATCCAATCAGTAAATCGCTTCCAAGATTCAGCAGGCCTTGCAAATCAAACGAGTACGAATCAGCCCGCTTGGATGCAGCATCAAGCACCATATCAATTCCAGTCATATCATCGATTGATCTTGCAACTTCAACCCCCAGAATTTGGCTGAACTCCGCAATCATTGGGAATGAAACAAGTAGAATCGCGACAATGATCAAGCGCTTCAGGCGCACAAGTATTGATCCGCTAACTCCGAGATCCGTGGTGTACCCCACCGCCACTGAAACTAAAAATAAAGGGAGCAGCATCTGCCAGCTTAAGTTGCTGGTGTGGTCGTAGATTTGTCTCGCAACCGGTAATAGCTTTTCATATTCTTCGATAGCAGGAATGGAGTATTTCATTGTTCCTTCCTAGGTTTAAGAACAAGTTCGGAAAACTGCGATTCTTTCTGACTTAAATTCATCGAAAACGATTTGAATGAACCTCCTCGCGTGACGACGGATCGTGTTTCTTTTTCATTTCCTTCCGCAAGCATTTGGGCGAGCAAACTTGTTATGTGACTTTGAATCACCTGCGACTGTGATTCCATTGCGATCAACGTACCCACTCCAGAGGCGGTAAGTTTTTGCGCAACTCCAGGAGAGGCATCGGCACCTTTTCGTTCCATTTCTTTTCCGGATCTGAAAGTCGTGGCCGCTTCAGGACCTACCCGAGCGACTAAGTTCATGGCCTTTGAAATTTCATGCTCAATTTGATCATACTTCTCGTTACGATATTCTTTCGGTATCGTGTGATAAATAAGACGCAGCCGATTCAGTGCCTCAGTCGGATTTTTCCATTTGTCCCATTCAGAGGGTTGAACAACATCAGCAATTGTCTGAATGCGATGAATTCGATCCTTAATTCCAGCAAGTTCATCTTGCATATGTTGTGACTGCTTCTGAAGTTCCATCATCGTGTTCAGAGTGTTGAAAACAATTTCAACTAATAGTGGGAGATCAGCTCCCCATAAATCAGCCTTCGCCTTCAGCGGTATAAGTGCAAAAGCAGCGATAACAACTATTTTTTTCAATTTTGTTCCTTTCGCATTGAGATGTTTTCTGTATTTGCCAATTTGTAAAACTCCGGAGTCGGATAAAGTCGAAAGACCTGACTCATTGTTGGGCTGAGCGCAAAAAATTCCGAGAAAATTGGTTTTTTGGAAGTAACAGAAAGCGCTCGAGCAATGTCGGAATCGGGCAGGTCAAAAGTTTGCTTCAAGAACTCGGCGGCCGCTCCATTCTGCAAAAATATTTTCGTAAAACTATTCGTAAAAATCATTTTCGCAAAAGCTTCATCACCGTAATCCGCAAGATTCTGAGTTATCGAAACAATTCCAGCACGATACTTTCTGAGCGTTCGATACATTTCTTCTAGAAAGCTTTTACTCTGTGCAAAAAATCTCCACACTTCGTCGAAAACAATCAGTGTGCGAGGATAAGTGCCTTTTACTAGATCTCCCCATAAAAGCTCTGACAGGAGCAAAATCGTTGTTCGTTGAAGGACTGGGTCTGAATCAAGCTCTTTAAAGTCAAATGCTGTTACCTGCCCGCTGATGACACTTTGCAAGTCTTCTCGAACGGGAACTTCATCAAGAGCCAAATGCGGTTTTAACCAGTGTGCAATATCTTGATAGAATCTCTCGGGCTTTTTCGATGCCAGTTTTACCAGCGCGCTTAGCTTTAAATTAGTTCCTTCCATGTGGCGAAGTAGATCGTCAATTGCGACCCTGTGGGAATGGGTGATATGACTTCCAGATCCGCAAAGTGTTTCGATGAAAGTTCGGAAAAATCCATTTCCATTTACTGGGCGAAGCCGCAGAAAACTTGCAAGAAGTGCATGTGCTTCCTCAACCGTAAGAAGTTGGCTCACGCCTCCGTTAGATTCAATAATCTTTCGATAAGATCCACCGATGTCAAAGATACAAAGTCGTGTGCGGCTTTCATCTTTAAGTGCCGAAGATAATATTGCGTTCATCAAAAAGCTTTTTCCTGAACCGGAGGCTCCACAAATAAATGAATTAAAGTTCAAGTTTTCTTTTGAAAACAAATTTAAATGAGAAACCTCATTACTTCGTGAACGTAAGGCCAACGACGAGCCATCATTGCTTCTTGAAAAGTCATGAAGCAGTGGCATGATTTGGGCAAGATTTTCAGATAAAATTGGAAGTTTTCGAATACCAAGCGTCTTTGCTCCTGGAAGGTGACTCGTGATTACAGGTCATGATCCCAGGCCCTCTGGATAAAGACCCGCGTTTCCGATTCCAGAAACAACCCGCTCAAAATCATTTGCTAAATTTTGCGTTTCCGTGTCAGTACCTGAAACACTCAAGGCCAAGGAAATTTCAAACAATGTTTCT
This sequence comes from Pseudobdellovibrionaceae bacterium, assembly GCA_046318875.1. Lineage (GTDB taxonomy): Bacteria > Bdellovibrionota > Bdellovibrionia > Bdellovibrionales > Bdellovibrionaceae > JBKCTJ01. The sequence continues at coordinate 2,494 of JBKCTJ010000269.1, forward strand.
TTGCCTACGAGAATTCTTTCAAGCGTTTCTTCCGATGAACTAAGAACCGAGTTTGATTCGATATTTTTAACTTCAAGCGAGCTCGTTACGGACAATGCATGACTGACCCTTCTTTTTGTTTCAAGTTGGCGCCGCACTTTTTTACGATCCGGGATATTTAACTTCAGCGAAAGAGTGAATGGCATTTGGCTTTCAAACACGGGTTGTAAACAGCCATTCCATGTTACTTGAGGCAGCTCTGTTAGCGAAAGAACGCGCACGGTTTCTTTAGCTAGCCTTATCGAATCTTTTTCCCACACAATGTCCGGAAGGAAGTTTTTTTCGGCCGTCGTTCCAAAAACAGTAGACAGGTAAGATTGCCAAGTCGATTCGCTGAGTACAATTGGACTTAACTTCAATTCCGCCATAGTTGCATTGAGGTGCGAATAGCTTTCTTCCTTTCGAACTTTTTCGAAAATGAGAAGTGTTGTTTTCAAACCCGCAATCTCATGCTCGACCAAACGCCGAAATAAAATTATCTGACCGTCAAATGCATTTGGCAGTCGAGAGAGTAATTCTGACAGTTTTTGATAAAACATATCAGCACTGCTGCCTTGCAAATTCTCTTCGAAAAGGCCGATGGAAAGTGGCTCCATTTCATAGGCTTTGTAGATTGAT
>JBKCTJ010000270.1:0-3397 GCA_046318875.1 Pseudobdellovibrionaceae bacterium
GTATAGATCTGTGGAGCAAAAGGGCAAACCCTTTTCCCGATGGTTCGTTAAATATGAACATCTTTACGAACTTCCCAATGATTACTATTTTAGATCCCAAATCAATCAAGCCAGCGATTTGCAATACTCCAGAGACTTCGAGACAGAAACTAAAAATCTGGGGGATGCGGCCATGGAAAATCGAGCTTCCGTCACTCACAATTCAAAAGATCAACATTGGAGCTTTGACACTTCATACTACGTGAATTTACTTCAATCAAACCCCACGGCCAGCAATGATAACTCGATCCATCGATTACCTGAAATTCGCTACAGCAAAATTCAACAACCTTTATTTGATTCAAGTCTTTATTATTCCTTAGATGTGAATTATGTGAACTTTGCAAGGACCGGACTTGGCTATGATAATTTGTCTTCAATTGGCGACGGACGAAGATATGTTACAAACAATTATAGTGCGATCACAGTCACACCAACAACAGATGGTGCTTTGAAATGTGATCAGAATTCTGACTGCCAACTTAGCTACGATGGGACCTACGACAAAGAATCAGATTTAATAAGAACCGGCCAGAGACTTGATATTCGCCCTTCCATTTACCGGCCCTTCACTATGAATGAATACTTGGATTTTTCACCAAAAGCCACATACCGCGAAACCCACTATTATTTTAACGTTGATGAAAATGCCCAGAATGTTCGACGCTCCGTTTTATTAGAACTTGGAGTTTCATCAACTTTAAGCCGCGTTTACAAAGGCGAACTGGAAAAATCAAACACTTATAAACACGAAATTCAACCCAGTGTGAACTACAGACGAATTCCTTGGATTGATCATCGCAGCCATCCTTTTTTTGGATTTACTCCACAGTCCGAAGCACCTTACTTCACTCGAGATAACATCAGTGATGCCGATTTAGACAGTGATGCTGGATTGCAGTTTGATTACAACGACCGCGTCTACGATCGCAATCTGGTGACGTACGGATTTGTAAATCGCTTGATTCAAAAAAGATGGCGGAACGATCAAGCTTACACAAACCAAATTGCAAGTCTTGGGATTTATCAGTCCTATGATGCTTACCAAGATTCAAGGAACGATCCGAACAAACAACCCTGGTCAGACATCATCACGACCCTTGATGTCCGTTTAGATAAGGTTCAAACCGTTTCAGTTTTTAATTACTATCCCTACCAAAAAGTGACCAACGTATCTTCGCGGGTCAGATTGATAAATGAATCAGGTCAATTTTTTCAAGTCGGCCTTGTTCGAAAAGTTCCAATCATTCCAGGAAAAGAAGTCGAAGATAAAAACAGAATCGAAGATTATACTTTCTCGAGTGGATTTCTTTCCAAAAACATCAATTTGATGGGACGAATTGTTTATGACGCCAACTGGGCCAATCAAAAAGACGAACGCCAAATTAAAGCCTGGGGCTTTGTGACCCAGTTGAAACCGCCAGGCGATTGTTTAGTGATTAATTTTTACCATAAACAAGACATCTCTGGTGAAACAAGCTCCCGAGTGGAATTTGATTTCAATTTTGACGGAAAACCGAAAGTCGCCCTGCCACCAGAAACATTAAACACATTTAATTTTTAATATTTATTTTACAAAAAAACCTCACTTAAAAAAATTAAAATCATGGAATTCAATCGTATCTTTTTCAAGATTCACATAGGCCACCAACAGTTCGAATTCTTTCCCCGTACCCTCGATTAAAACTTGAAACGTCCGCTTGAGCCTTTTGATTTGCGAAGCCGATACCCGTGGAAAGTTTTCAAAACTTCCCCGAACTGATTTGACCTCCACTGCAATAAACTGCCAATTCAAGACATCATTGAAAATTAAATCAATTTCAACATGGGCAATTTTTTTTCTTTGAAAGACTAACTGACAACCACGGTTCCGAAAGTGATCGATGACTTTTAATTCTGCTTCAAGACCAATTTCAGCAGATGTCTTCAAGGAGAAGGGATTTGAAGGATCTGCGGTGCTCAACAGAGAATCCATTTTTCGCCAGGGCTTCTCTGTGAATTTTGGTTCCGTATCCTTTGTGTTGTGTAAAAAAATATCCAGGGATTTTCTCATCAAGCTTCTCCATTATTTCATCGCGAGTGACTTTCGCAATGATGGAAGCTGCAGATATTGACCCCACCCACTGATCCCCGCCGACCACAGCATAATGATTTGGAATCTCGACATTCGGAACACGAAAAGAACCATCTATGAAAAGCAAAGACTCTTGAAAGCGTTCTTCTAAATGAGGCCAGGATTTTGTTAAATTATCTAAATCTCTTCTCATTGATAAAAAAGTGGCTTGAAGAATATTGAGCTCATCAATTTCCTGAGCCGATGCCATTCCAAGGGAATAATAGTGCTCTGTAAGCCGCGGAAAAAGCTGAAGCCTTTGCTCTTTGGATAGTTTTTTTGAATCATTCAGAACCAGCTTTTGTTTCTTAAGAAGATCTCTTTTAAAAACAAAGGCACAAGATACAACGGGCCCGGCCAAACAACCCCGCCCAACTTCATCAACGCCAATAACCCCTGCACACATTAATTTACGACGCCATTTTTCTTCATCAATTTTTTTTTGCGTACGAACAGTATTTTTTGGACTTACGGAAATAACCTCGCGCCAAAGAGGATGTTTCACAATACTTGGATTATGGGAAGATAGCGATAGGTGCTTTTGACTGATCAGGGAGTTTTGTTTCAAGACTGCATGTTTTCAATAAAGTTGTGTTGAATCCAATGTATTCATTTTTTGACACAGCTTCAATACCGTTTTGATTATAATACAAATTTTTAAATTCCGAGTAAGGCTCACTCTGTCGTGCAGCCTTACTTTGTGCGAAGGAATTTTGAAAATTGGAAATACTAAGCCTCTAGAGCAGCAGCAACTTCTTTTGCTGATTGCTTTGCTGCAAGTTCAGATTCGATCTTCGCGGCTTTGCCATCGAGGTCTCTCAAGTAGTAAAGTTTAGATCTTCGAGTTTTACCAGAGCTCACCAATTCAACTTTGTCTAAAATAGAGCTCAAGAATGGAAATGTTCTTTCAACGCCAACACCAGCAGAAACTTTTCTTACTGTGAATGAACGACCAGCACCGCTTCCTTGAAGTTTTGTAACGATCCCTTTGTAAGTTTGAATACGCTCTTTTTCGCCTTCTTTAACTTTGACGAAAACGTTCACTGTGTCACCAGAACGAAAAGTCTGAATTTTCGTGTTTGCTGATTTCTTCACGGCAAGTCGAACCAAATTGGTTTCAGTCACTGCTGCTTTTCCTGCTTTACTTTTACGTTCTTTAACTTTTGGTGTCTTTGCCATAATTCATCCCTTACCTGGTTCCTTAAATTTCGACCGGAAACCAAAATGGTTACCATGGTCCTAATA
>JBKCTJ010000271.1:0-15716 GCA_046318875.1 Pseudobdellovibrionaceae bacterium
GAATTTGACGATCCAACAGAAATTTCTGATTTCAAATTCAGCGCCGTCGTAGAAATTCTCCCCGAAGTAAAAATGAAAAAAATCGAAGGTCTTGAAGTGATCAAAGAAAAATTCCATGTCGAGGAATCCGCTGTGGATAAAGTCTTGGAAAACATCAGATCATCCCGCGCAACTTTGGAAACAGTTTTAGAAGACCGACCTGCTCAACTTGGTGATACTGCCATCCTTGATTTCGACGGATATGTTGATGGCCAGCCACTTCCAGGTGGAAAAGGCATGAACCACAATCTTGAATTGGGTTCAAAGAGCTTCATCGAAGGTTTCGAAGAAGGTATCATTGGAATGAAAGTTGGCGTTGAAACCACTTTAAAGTTGAGCTTCCCAACACCCTATCACGCAAAAGATTTGGAAGGAAAGCCTGTTGAATTCAAAGTAAAACTGAATGAATTAAAGAAAAAAGTTTTACCCGAAATGAATGATGAATTCTTAAAGAGCTTGGGCGGACCTGCGGATTTAGAAAACCTGAAAAAATCAATTCGTGAAGACATCGAACGTGGTGAAAAGAAACGAATCGAAGACGGATATAAAAATCATTTACTGAAATCCCTCGTCGCAAGCAATCCAGTTGATGTTCCCAATGCTTTGTTAACTGAACAAAAAGCTTCTTTGATCGAAGACTTCAAAAAACGCATGCAGCAACAAGGCATGAACGAAGCTGAATTTACTGATTACGTCAGCAAGTGGGACAAAGATTTCGAAGCCACTGCTCGTGAAATGATTCAAGCAAGCTTTTTAGTTGATGAAATTGCCCGAAAGCATGATTTGGTTTGCAAGAAGGAAGACTTCGATTTGAAGATTGCCGAGTACACAAAACAAACAGGCATCGAGGAAGCTCGCGTTTTAGAATTTTATTCTCAAAAAGAACAAATGAGCCGTCTGACTTATACCATCACAGAAGATAAAGTGATGGCGTTTTTAACAAGCACGGCCAAAATTAAAGAAGTTGATAAAAAAGACCTTAAAGAAGAAGAGATGTAATTTTAGATTCTTGATCAAAATGTGTTTTAGAAATTGCCGATGTCGCTAAAACTATTTTTTCAATGTCGACCACGTCTTCAAATAATTGATAGCTTGATAAGCTTGAAAGTCTGACTTCACCAATTTCTCGGTCACACTTAAAAGCTTGTCTTCTTTCTTAGTCAATAATTTCCACTGTTCAAAAGCATCAAGATTTGCTTGTCGTAATTTTTTCGCAGCATCAGGACGACGATCTTTTAAAACATCTTCCTTATCATCTTTTTCCTGGTCACCCCGAAGATGCCCTGCGATGTCTTTTTCGCGAATAATTCTTCCACCCTTTGCAACGGCAGTTTCATCGGCACTGATATCTTCAAGAATCACATCTGGGTGAATGCCTTCGGCTTGAATCGAAACTCCGCTTGGGGTATAATACCGAGCCACAGTTAACTTCAATGCGCTTCCATCACCTAGCTTCACCACACTTTGTACGGAACCCTTTCCGAAAGTTCTTTCGCCCACAACCAAGGCACGGTTGTTATCCTGCAAAGCGCCTGAAACAATTTCGCTGGCACTTGCTGAATATTCGTCCACCAAAATTAAGATTGGAATCGCTGTGTATTTTCCTGTTTTAGTTGCCGAAGTAATTTCTTTTTGTTTAGGATCGCGGCTGATTGTACTGACAATGACTCCGTCTTTTAAAAACATGTCACTAATTTTAACGGCTTGTTCTAAAAGTCCACCTGGATTTTTCCGCAGATCAATCAGCAGGCCCGCTGCGTTCGGATATTGGGAGTTGTGTTTGGTGATCATTTTTTCCAGATCTTCTGCTGTGTTTTCAATAAAGCTAGTAATACGGATATAAGCGTAACCATTTTCTAAATCTGTGTATTTGACTGATTTTACTCGGACATTTCCTCGCACAATGACAATATCAATCGGCGCGTCGACCCCTTCGCGCAACATACGCAGAGTAATTTTTGCTCCTTTTTTCCCGCGCATCATTTGTGAAGCTTCAGCAAGACTGGCATTTTTTGTAGATTTACCATCGATAGCGATCACCTTATCGCCGGCTTTGACTCCTGCTTTCCATGCAGGAGTGTCTTCGATAGGTGAAATGATTGTTAGAACTCCATTTTGAATTGAAATTTCGATTCCGATTCCACCAAACTCTCCCCCAGTTTCACGTTCGAAATCTTTGAATATTTCAGGAGTCATGAAACTGGAATGTGGATCAAGTTCGCGAAGCATTCCCTTGATGGCCCCGTAGATTAATTTTTTGATATCTACGGATTCAACATAATACTGTTGAATCAGATTCAAAACTTTACTGAAATTTTGTAAGTCAGCATAGCGATCTTCAGCGAAGGCTTTGGGATTTATTTGAAGGAAGAATGAAATGACCGCTATGACGATGAACCCCACGACTGATACTTTCAACCAACGCATCATTTTTTTCATTCTGTCGTCCTTATTTTTTCCTTCGTAGGTCCAAGGGATGCCATATCTAACCAATCTTTAGGATTTACTGGCAGTCCATAATGTCTTATTTCAAAATAAACTTTTACCGTGTTTTCACCAACAGAGAAAATGGCTTCACCTAGACTTTCACCCTGCCGAATGGCTTTTCCACGACTTACTTTCAAATTTCCCAGGTGAGCATAGGCTGTCATAACTTCATTTCCATGATCAACAATGATGACATTCCCTAAGCCCGATATGGGATCAGCAAACAGGACTGTGCCCTGTGCTGCAGAAAGAACCTGTTTATCTGATGATTCAATTTCGATGCCGCGGAATTGCAAATTCAAATTTTCAGTGGAATTAAAATTGCTTCCAAAGGTGTGAGTGATTTTCCCCCTCACCGGCCATGACAAATTCCCACGTTTTGATAGAATGTTTTTCTTGAACCCTGTCTTTTCTAAAATCTTTGCCTGCAAACGAATTTGTTCAGTTAATATTTTAGTTTGTTCTTCAGCTTTTTGTTTACCGACGATAAGCTGGATTTCCCGCATTTGAATTTCAGAGGATAATTTTTTTAACGAATTTTTTGCTTGGATTAATTCTTCAATTTTGTCTTTTTCTGCTCGTTGTAGAATTTGAATCCACTTTAACTTGCGGTCAATCTGGGCTGGTGTTGAATTAAACAAAACTTTGGTTGACAGGGATGACTGCATCATTTCCTGATTCAGTTTTAAGTAGTTAAAAAAGGCTCTTTTTGATTCAGAAATTTGATTTTGTGACTGTGACATCTCGGATTGAATTTCTGCCATTCTAGATTGAAGCATTGAATGCTGTTGATCCATTTCCGTTTTATTTTTAGTCTGCAATTCAATTTGTTTTTTCAGTTTCTCCATTTTTAAAGTTTGTGCAGAAAGGCTTTGGCTCAAGACCAGAACAACCAGACAGATCCAGACCCGTTTTTGCCGCTTCATCTTGTTAGACTTTTCTTTGCACTTAAAAATGCCACCAGAAAAGCAAACGATAAGAATAGCATCAATTCACTCACTGATAACATTTGTAATTGGAATCCTGACAACATTACTAAAGTGGACATCGTGTAACTTTTCACCAGATCCACCGAAACCCAGAGCAAGATAAAACTTGAAAACAAACATACCGACAAAAACAAAACTAATTTTTTGAAAACCAGTTTTTCAATTTGAAATGAGGTCGCGCCCAGAAACGACATAACCAAATATTTTTTTTGATCTTTCTTCATCATTTCCAAAACCAAATAAGAAACTAAAAGGTAAAAAAATAAAAAAATGGCGCCAAATGTCACCCAAGCTAAATGAGTGAATAATCCAATCAAAGGTCGAAGTTTTTGAGTCCACGACGATCCCCATTGGATGTCTTCAACCCCGCCGAGGGATTTTAATTTAGCAACTAAATTAGAAACATCACGATCTGAAAACATTCCCCGCACTAAAAATAAATTTGGAATCAAATCATCAATATAAGCTTCATTGGGTTCCGTCATTAGGCCCAATTCTGCAACCATCATTTTTTTGGTTTTTGCCTGATCATAGTGTTCAATTTGACTCGAAGGAGATTCAGATGAAATCGTTTGAGTGAGGACGTTTTTTTCATCTTCAGATAAGTCTGCCGATGCAAAGATTGAAATTTCTTGGGTCGCTGACCACTGGGAAATGCTCTGCCTAGAAGTTTTAATCAGAACTAGAATAAAAAGGGCACTCAAAGTACAAGCAAAAAGCAGCAGATAAGGGATCATTTCTGAAAATCCAAATATTTTTTTCATAAGGGAATTTCACCCTGCTTTAATTTCAGAACTCGATGTCTTGATCTTTCCACCATGTCTGTATCGTGGGTCGCCACCAATAAAGTCGTGCCCCTGGCATTGGCCGCTTCAAGAAGTGAAATGATTTCTTTGGTTTTTTCTTTATCTAAACTTCCCGTGGGTTCATCTGCTATGACAAATTAGGGATTATGAACAAGAGCTCGGGCCACAGCAACCCGCTGTTGTTCCCCGCCCGACAAATGCAAAGGGTATTCATGGATATACCTGGTTAATCCCACCTGTTCCAAAATTTCATTTGCTTTCAATTCAATTTTTTTGGAATCTTCCCCTGTAATTTTCAGCGGCAAAGCAATATTGTCAAAAACGGTTTCGGTTTCAAGCAGTTTGTAATCTTGGAAAATAACCCCGATTCTTCTGCGGTAAAATGGGATCGTGTTTTTTTTTATATTCGATAAATCAAAGGATCCTACTTGAATTTTCCCTTGGGTCCCTTGATCAAAACACGCCAAGATATTGAACAAAGTGGATTTGCCTGCACCACTGGGCCCCGTCAAATAAACAAATTCCCCTTTAGAAATCGAAAAATTGACGTTTTTAAGGGCATGATGACCCTGGGGATAGGTTTTATATAAGTGATTCACTCGAACAAATTCCATCTCTTTATTTTAGATGAGATTTGGCGAACTGAAATGCGCTTAGTGCTGTCTTAGGTTGAAACTAGTCGTTCTGCTTGCACTTCATGAACGCACCGGTCGTGCTGTTCCTTCATTTGCTGTCGCAGGACCTTGGAATAGTCTAAATAATTTCGTTTCAAAGTTTTAATATCATAGGGCGTTTTCCAAGATTTAATCACAGCACCTTCACGGTAGACCCGAGTCACAATGATGGGATTATCATCACCCCAATCCTCTGTTTGGATATGAAAATGACAGCCAATGATGTTGAGATCTGTGTTGAACCCTTGAACGACCATGTGTTAATTCTAATAGAAATTCCTACTAAAGTCGAGGTCCACATGTTCAAAGAATTCAAAGCGTTTTTAATGCGCGGAAATGTTTTCGATTTGGCCGTCGGTGTTGTGATCGGAGCCGCTTTTGGAAAAATCGTGAGTTCTTTTGTAGCAGATATTTTTACCCCGGCTTTAAGTTTGCTCATGGGAAAAGTCGATTTCACCAATTTATTTTTCGCTTTAGACGGAAATACCTACGCGACATTGAAAGAAGCCAAAGAAAAAGGAATCGCCACCATTAATTTTGGAATCTTTGCCAATGCCTTGATTGATCTTGTTTTAGTCGCTGCCGCTATTTTTTTAATGATCAAATTGATTGGAAAAATGAAACCGCAGCAACAAATTTCAACCGCACCAACCACCAAAGATTGCCCGCAGTGTTTTTCTTTGATTCATATCAAAGCAAAACGCTGCCCGAATTGTACAACTGAGTTGGTTGAAGTGTAGATCAAAACTGCTCTTTGTTGAAAATGCGTCCAGTTTTTCGTTTCAGACAAAGAAAGAATTCACTCTGCGCAGTTTCGGGGGGAAACTTTGCTGAACAGTATTTTTACTAGCTACATCTAGTAAAAATACTAGATGTAGCTAGTAAAAAATGTTAACTTCGGTTATGAGCAAGATTAAACCAGAATTTTTGACTGAGCTCAGCCATAACTTAAGCAAGTCTCCACAATTTATCCAAGTTGTGCTTGGTCCCCGTCAGGTAGGAAAAACCACGGGTGTGCTCCAGTTGCTCGAATCAAAAATCCAGAGCAGTGAATATTTTTCGGCAGATGATATACTCGCTCCGACAAGTCTTTGGATCGAAGAAAAATGGCAGGCCGCCAAGATCAAGAATCCATCTTGCACCCTCGTTTTGGACGAAATTCAGAAAGTTCCACAGTGGTCCAGTGTCATTAAAAAACTTTGGGACCTTCAGAAAAAAGACCAAAAATCTCGAATGAAACTGATTTTGTTGGGATCAAGTTCATTACAAAACCAAACTGGATTGACTGAAAGCCTGTCAGGCCGATTTCAACTGATTCGAGCGACTCACTGGGGCTTTGAAAAATCCCGGCAACTTGCCAATTTGGACATTGATCATTTTATAATTTACGGCGGTTACCCCGGTTCATATGCATTGCTAAAAAATAAGAAAACGTGGCAGAAGTACATTCAGGATTCAATCATTGAGACTGTCATTGGTAAGGATATTTTAAATCTAGCGCGAGTCAATAAACCCGCACTTTTCAGACAGGTTTTCAATATTCTGATGGCCTATCCTGCACAAGACATGAGTTACACAAAATTACTTGGTCAACTTCAGGACGCTGGAAACACTGATTTAGTGAAATCATACATTGAACTTTATGAAGGTGCTTTTCTGGTCAAATCACTGCAAAAATATTCCATCAAATCTGTCATTAAAAGGTCGTCTTCGCCCAAACTCATTCCACTTTGCGGAGCGCTCATTGACCGCGACGTGCTTCGCACAAAGGATGGCTACGGCAGAGCCTTTGAAGCCGCCGTTGGTGCCTGCCTTTTAAATCATGGCTATGAAGTTTTCTACTGGCGCGAAGGCAACGATGAGGTCGACTATGTCATTGTCGACCAAGGACAAGTTTATGCAATTGAAGTTAAGAGCGGAAGAAAAAAAAGTCCTCGAGGACTTGAGGCCTTTATAAAAAAACACCCCCAGGCTCGCCCTTTGTTTATCACGCGAGAGAACATCGAGATTCTATTCAAAAGTCCAAGAAAATTTTTGAGCATTTAAATTCAATAGTTCCTTCAACACTTAGTTTTTAAATTTTCTCTTGTGAAAATAAGTCCAGTTCTTCGTTTCAAACTGAGACCAACATCAAAATTTCCAACGCAATTCCGATAGGTATCAATATTGCTTTGTCATATTGTTATTCGCTTGATTGTAAGACAAAAATCAATCTGCGACGTTTTGGGGGAAATTATGCTGACTAAATTTTTTACGATCGCCTTTTTTTTGATATGCAGTGTTCAGAGTTTAAATGCCAATACTAATCCAGCACCAAGATCGGGCGGGACACCTGGAACAGGCACATCTGGTGATTTCCAGGCTTATCAAGCACTGTCCCTAGGTGCAGCAAGCATTCAAAGATGTGATAATTTCTCGAATCGATATAGCGAAAACTACAGAAAATATCAAAGTTATTGCGAGCAAGCTGGCGGTAACGCAACTGACTGCGAAAGCTTGATGAACGAATGTCGCGAAGAAATTGCAGACCTTGCTGATAGATCAGAACGAACCAACGCATTACAAACCATTCAATCCACATCAACAGCAGCTTTGCAGAGCGAAAATTCATTTCAGCAAATCCTTGGCGCTGGAGGATCTGCGTTATCATCAAACCTCAGCAGAGTTCAAGGGCGATGCCCACGCACGGGGCCACGTGACTATAACACTGCTTATCGAGAACTTAAAAATGATGTCAAAGATGTAAACAAACGTGTTGCTGAAGAACGCAAAGAAATTTTAAAAAAACAGACTGAACTTGAAAAGGATCAACAAGACATTACAAAAGACTCCACCAAAGCCAAAGAAAAATATGAAAAGGCTAAATTGGATATGGAACGAAAACGGCAGGACCAGTCCGAAGAGCATTTCAAAAATACTCAGAAGGCTCAAAAAACTTTAGGCGAAATCGAGACGCGAGCAATGCGTTTAAATCTCGAATACAGTCGAGTCCTCACTGACGAGTCAGCCACAACACAACAGTATATGGCTTACGCAGAAAGAAATATCACCGCGGGCTGTCGCGCCCAAGTTCAGAAACAAAGGACAGAGCTTCTTGGAAACACAAATCAAAAGCGCGGTTCTTCAATGAACTTGATTCGTCAAGGAACCGAAAATAATAAAATGTTACAAAATCTTTTTAATTCTTGTTATGCAGCTCAAGATCAAAAACTGCAAAGCGATCTGCAAGAAAAGAAAAATAAAAAATTAGAAGTACAAGACGCAATCAAAAAAATTGAAGAGGAAAGACAACGAATCGAGGAAGCCATTGCTAATGCAGAAGATAGCTTACAACAGCTCAATACGATAAATGACAGAGAAGTCGCCAAAGAAGAACAGAGTTACTTGGATGAAATCAACAATTTACAACAGCGACTTCAAATGACTGCATCAAAATTTGAACGAGAACAACGAAATTCCACACAAGAACTGAACAGGTTAAATACGGAGCTCCAATCATCACAAGTTGAAATCGCAGGACTTGGTCCACGACCGACAGGCGAAAACAACAGTGTCGGCTTCGGAGAAGCCAATACTGCACGAGAAGTCGCAATGGATAATTTAGAGCAGTTTAAAGCAAATTGCTGTCGCGGGGAAAGTGCACAAAACCGACTTTGTAATATTCCAGGCAGATCCGACGGTGGTTCGAACACCACAACTTCTGGGACAGGAAATGCTCGCGGCAGAGAATCAAACTGACCAGGCTCAGCACAATTGTCAAAATTGCAAACAATGAATGATTTGAAAAAAGCAAATTTATTTACGATATGGATCACAATGAAACAAGTTTTGTTTAAGTCATTTAAAATTCTAGCCGAAAGTAGCTAGAGAAATTGTTGAATCAATGAAAGTATTTTGGGAGGAATCATGAAATTCAAAGAAACAGTTCAAAAATTTAAAAGTGTACGCATTCTTCGAAATAAAAAGGGTCAGGGAATTATTGAATATGTTTTGTTAGCTGTGGTTGTCCTTGCTCTTGTAGGAATTTTTAAAGACAAAATTAGAGACGCCCTGACGCAAAGAACAGAAACTTTGGGCAATGATATTCAAGGATTCACAGGCGAATAATGACAATCGAATATGTGCTTCTTTTAGTTATCGCACTTGCGTTTAGCCTCAAGATTATGGTTGAGGCTCCAAGCCGTGCTTTTCGAGAAGCAGCACCTAGATTGGCTTTGCGGGTTGAAAACCAACTTATCACAGGAAATGGATTTTATGCTAATGGAACGAATACACTCCAGTGGGAATAAAGTTCGACGTCACCAAAGCGGACAAATTCTGATCGAAATGGTTTTACTCGGCGTTGTGCTGATTGGATTATTGTCCATGGGTGTTCGTGTTTTTCGTGAAAAAAAAATTATTCAAAATATAACACAAGGTCCCTGGGAAACGACATCTGGCATGATCGAATCGGGAGTCTGGGGTACGCCAGCAGAAACACGCCCCAATCATCCAAACACGATGAACAGAATGTTAAGCAACAATCCAACATTTTAAAGGGTCAAATATGTCATTTTTTGCGACTCTCAAAAATAAAAATGGATTTTTAACTGCTGATTATTTGTTTTCGTTCATCGCAGGCTTTGGATTATTTATGATTATATTTGGGATTACGATGACCCTGACGGTAACCGAAGTGGTGCAGTACATCGCGTTTTCCACGTCAAGGGCACAGGCTTCATCACATGTGGATAGGTTAAAACAAGAAGCTATGGCCCGAAATAAATTCAATGAACTAAAGAAAAATCAGATTTTGAATTTTATTTTTTCAAGTGGATGGTTCGATGTGAAACTTGAAAGTATTCGATCTGGAGGAGCTGACAATACAGGTACTAATGGAACATTCTCGGATGATTATCCTGATCGCCGAGGAGATATAAGACGTGTCCCAGCTGTTGGAGTCCGCATTCAATTTGAAACCTTTATTTTATCACAAAAAAATCCTATTTTGGGTAATTCTTCCGATGGTGAAACGCCTTTTCAAGCGAAAATTACCGGTCTTATGATCCGTGAACCCTCCCAAGCTGAGTGTGCAAAACAGACATCTTATGGTGTCCGCTATTTATCAATCTTAAGACTTGATGAAACTCGTTACTCTCATTTAGGGACTATACCTGCAACAACGTATATTCCGCTGGAGGATAACGGATGTTAAAGTCTACCATCAAAAATAAAAAAGGAATGGCTGTCATTGAAATGATTCCAATGATGATCATAACCGCCGTTATTATAAATTTTTCTTTAGGATTTTTCGGTGCCATCCATTCGGGTATTCTTCAGTCTATGGGAGCACGTAACTACGCCTTTGAAACGCTACTTCATCGAACCAACTATCACTATTTCCGTGATACTGGTTTCGATCCGCGAACTTATCGAAAAATTGGAAGTCGAATTCATACTGTCACTTCAGAAACAAAAGCTAATGGAAAAACCTTCTATGCCACACAACGCCCGATCCAGTATTTAGTCGGGAAATACGTGAACATTGAGGACAAAGGGACAGTCCAGGATCATACGACCGAAGTCAATAATGTAAAGCCCGGAGTCCAATACACCGACAAAGATGGTGTGACTACAATTTGGGTTAAACCGGTTTATGGCATCTGTTTAAGTGCAGAGTGTAAGCCACTTTAAAAAATGAAGATCCTTCGATGTTGATTGGATGGGGTAAGAGTTTATGAATTCAATGGAATCAAAAAATTTTTGGATTTCAATTATGGCGGGAGTTTTTGCCACACTTCTTTTATATTCATCATTCAATGAACGAATTAAAGAATACGACAAACGTTTTGCCGCAACAGAATCTGTCTTGGTCGCAAGAAAAGATATTAACGAAATGCAAAGTATTTTTGAAAACATGGTCGAAGTAAAAAACATTCCTAAAGAATTTGTTTCTGTTGATGCCTTGAGATCAATGAACGATTTGGGAAATCAAGTTGCTGCCATTCCCATTAAGGCAGGACAACAATTGACAAAAAATATGCTGTTACTTCCAGGAACAGATACTGGTATCGCCATGCAAATTTCTGCTGGCAATCGCGCGATCACAATTCCGATTGATGAAGTGCGAGGAATTGCAAAATTAATTCGACCCGGGGATCGCATCGATGTCGTAGCCTCCGTCGATGTTGGAAAAGGTTCAAATCAGCGTCGAGAATCTAAATATTTGATGCAGGCAAAGACCGTGATTGCAACTGGTGTCTCAATCCTAAACAACATTCCACGTATAAGCGAACTCGATGCAAATGGCAGATCTTTGACTCAAACTTCTCTCGTTGGTGACTCAAAGTATAGTACAATAACTATAGAGGTAAATCCGAAAGAGGCTCAGGATTTGACTTATCTTTTGTCGACTTCTCCGGGAAATATTTTCCTGCTTTTGAGAAATCCAAACGATCGTGAAGTGAAGCCTCAGATGGCAAGTTCAACTGCAGAGTCCGTTTTAGGAAATGCGCTGATGCCGGTTGCTGACTCACAACCTGCACCAATGATTCCTGCATTTGCATCGCCCACTGCGCCGCAGCCACAACCACGGGCTCCTGCGCAAGCGCCGAATCGAAATGGGTTTAGGCGTCTCTAGTTTTTGATTTTGCTTGTTTTGAATTTACAAGTTCGGTTCTGTGGTCAGTAGGGGGAAAATCGTTTGAAACAAAAAATCAATTTTTTAAAATTATTTTCATTCCTTGCTGCATTTACAATGCTAACTCCAGTTTCTTCATATGCACAAAGCTCCAGAAAACCTGCGCAAGTTTCCATTGATGAATTGAAAGGTGTGCAATCTGCTTCGGATGATGTGGAAGATATTGATTTCAAAGACAATGGGTCTGGAAGCTCTTCCCGTCGTGGCGGCGAAACACCATCGGTTCCACGATTTGAAGAAGTTTCTGACCCGTCACTTCAAACTCGACAAGCCCAATATCTGAATTTAATTCTGGGAGTCGAACAAGACATTCAACTTCCGAAGCTTCCACCCAATGTGGAATTTAAAGGAAGCTTTAAGAAAAATGTGGAAGCCCTGTTTTCTAAAGAACGCGGTGTCATTCGCTTTCGCCCGAAGGAAGCTGGATTTTCTGTGTTAACTATTCATGATAAACGCAACGGCAAAATCGTTTCTGAATATCGTATTGACGTTCGAAAAAGCAATTTAGATAAAGTCGTCAAAGAAATGAAAACCATGTTGTCTGATATAGAAGGAATTCATTTCAAAATTTTGAATAACAAAGTCGTCATCGATGGACAAATTTTAATTCCAAAAGACATGCGCCGAATTTACGGCGTTGTTTCACAGTTCGAAGGACAAGCAACTTCCATTGTTACTTTAAGTCCGATTGCACAGAAAAAAATTGCAGAGTTTATTTCTAGAGACATTAATAATCCAGAAATTACAGTTCACGCAGTGAATGACAAAATTTTACTTAAAGGTTTCGCATCAAGTGAAGAAGAGCGCTCCAAAGCGGAAATCATCGCAAAAATTTATCTGCCTGATATCATAGTGGATCAAGCTGTGGAAAAGGGCGTTTTGAAAGAGCGAAAACCTTTGAACGATGGTGTGATCAACTTAATTGAACTCAAAGAAGCCGGCGAACCAACGCCAGGTAAAATGATCCAACTCGTCATGCATTTTGTGGAATTGAAAAAAGATTATTCCAAAGCCTTTCGTTTTCAATTTACCCCAGAATTGTCGGACCAGACAAATCTGACTTTTCAAACAGGTGGAAATGCGGGATCAGCTGGGTTTGCATCTTCAATCACAGGGGTCATTTCGAATCTGTTACCCAAATTAAATTGGGCAAAAGAACACGGCCATGCCCGAGTTCTTGAAAGCACAAGTATCATTGTGGAAAATGGCAAAAAGGGAACAATCAAACAGACAACAAGTGTTCCTTACAAAGTTTTAGGCAAAGAAGGCGAAACAGGTACCGCATTTGCTGAAGTGGGCTTAAACACTGCTATCGTCCCAAAAATTATTGGCGAAAGATCTGGAACAGTTGCGATGGACATGGAATTTGCAATGTCGAATTTACTGGGATCTGCCAATGATGGTGCCCCGATCACGAGCAACAATAACGTCAACACAGCTGTCACAATCCGCGACCGCCAAAGTGCTGCTATCGGTGGTTTAATTCGAAACACCACTTCAACAAATTATAATCGTCTTCCAGCCAGTGTGAAAAATCCAATTATCAGTTTATACGCGTCGAAATCTTTTCAGCGAGAACAGACTCAATTTGTTGTTTTCGTGACTCCGGTCATCAAAGTTTCCGCATCAGCAGGATCAGAACAAATCAAAAAGAAATTCAGGCTGCGCGATTGATTCTTACAAACAGTCCTAGGCCTTTGATCTAGGGTTCAATTTAATTTTACATTTATACGACTTTCATCCGATGCGCTTGTTCCACTTTACGCCGATAATACTGTCATGGGTATTCAGCAAGGTTGTCATTTAATCGGTATTGTTGGCGGCAAAGGCGGAGTTGGCAAAAGTGTATTTGCCGCAAATTTTGCTTTAGCAATTCAATCTGAACTGCGAACACAGGTATTATTAGTCGATGCCGATTCAAAAAGCGTTGGTGATCAAAATATAATTCTGGGCCTTAAGCCTACGAAAACATTAAAGGAACTTTCCCAGTTTACTGGAACGATTCATCCACAGAATTTAAATACCGTGCTTGCGATTCACCCGTCTGGCTTAGGTTATTTGGGCGCGGTTCGCGGACCCGATGAAAGCTTGAATGCTTCTCCTGAATTGGCTCAAAGACTTTTAGACAATTTAAGTCGAATATATAAATTTATCGTTGTTGATTTAGGAAATGATCTCACATCACTTCAACATTCCATCATTCAAGAAGCTACGGCTTTGATGATGATCACAACACCCGAAGTTTTAGTGGTCACGCAAACACAAAGACTGATGAATGAGTTGATGTCTGCAACTTATCCAAAAGATATGATTCAACTGGTTATTAACAAAGCTTCACCTAACGGTCTTTCTTCACAGGCAATTTCAACACAATTGCAAATGCCGATCCTGAGCCAAATTCCTCTGGACGATATGACTACAGTTGCTGCTCTTCAAAAATACTCACCCTTCGTTTTGACTCAACCAAAAGCACCTATCACTTTGGCATATGTTGATTTGGTTCGAAGGCTGAGTGGTGGAGTTCTACAAAGACTGAAGACCATTCAAAAACCCAAAATTGCAACAAGCGTCGAATCATCATCTTCGAATTCACAAAACAATAATGTCACCCGCGCAGAAGGCATGGATCCAAGAACCTTGATGAAATTGCGTGTTCACCAAGAATTAATTCGAACAGCAGACGTGAATAAGCTTTTAGCTGACACCAAAGGTGATGAAAGCAAGCAAACTGAACTGCGCGAAAAAACCAAACGTGAAATTACCCAAATCGTCGATCGCGAAGCGCCAGATGTCGGTCGTGAAGATCGATCCAAAGTTATTAAAGAAATCTTAGAGGAATCCCTAGGTCTGGGCCCTTTGGAAGATCTGCTTGCGGATCCAACAGTGACTGAAATTATGGTGAACGGATACAAAAAAATATTTATTGAGCGAAGTGGTAAAATCCAGCTTTCAACTACAACATTTACGTCGAATGATCACCTCAGACGAATTATTGAAAGGATTGTTTCCCCTTTAGGAAGACAAATCAACAATTCGACACCCTACGTGGATGCTCGCTTGCGCGATGGATCCCGAGTGAATGCCATTATTGAACCTTTAAGTATTGATGGACCAGCACTGACCATACGAAAATTTAAAAAAGGCGGAATCACGGGACAACAATATGTCGATTACGGAACGCTTTCGCCGAACATGATCGAATTTCTGCGAATCTGCGTAGAAAATGGATTGAACGTCGTCATCAGTGGCGGCACAGGATCTGGTAAAACAACACTTTTAAATATGCTCTCCTCTTTTATTCCAGCGAATGAAAGAATCGTCACAGTAGAAGATGCCGCCGAATTGCAGCTGCAGCAGGAACACATTGTCCGCTTGGAAACACGGCCGCCATCAATGGATGGAAGCAATCAAGTGACCATTCGTGACCTTGTGAAAAATACACTTCGTATGCGGCCAGACCGCATCGTCGTCGGCGAGTGCCGAGACGGGGCTGCTATGGATATGTTAACTGCAATGAATACCGGTCATGATGGATCGATGACCACGACCCATGCCAATTCCCCTCGCGAATGTTTAGCCCGGCTTGAAACACTTTGTCTGATGTCAGGGATTGAACTGCCATCGAAGGCTATCAAAGAAACCATATCAAAAGCTGTTCACTTAATTGTGCAGATCTCGCGGCTATCCGATGGAAGCCGTAAAGTTTTAGCAGTGACCGAAGTGGGTGATATTCAGGGCGACACAATTACTTTAGCAGATATTTTCAAATTTAAAGAAACCGGCTTTGATAAAAATCGAAAAATTATCGGAGAATTTCAAGCGACTGGGATGATTCCCAAATTTATCCAAAAACTTTCTGACAAAGGTGTAAATATTAAACGCGATTTATTTACCACACAAACACCTGGTCAACAAATGGCCAGCCAGCAGGCAGCTCGAACCTCTGCTCCGGCAAACCCACCAAACACAGGTATTCCGTCAAATACTGTTAACAATTCTATGGTTCAACCACCGAAGAAAACAGGAAGCTAATGGATCAACT
>JBKCTJ010000272.1:0-7218 GCA_046318875.1 Pseudobdellovibrionaceae bacterium
TTATTTATGTCAGTGAAAAGTCTTACCAGCGTCCTGAAGTCAAAGAATTTATCGAATATTATATGAAAAACGCGATCCCCCTGGTTAAGTCAGTCAACTACGTGCCACTTCCAGCAAAAGCTTACGAAATTGCTCTGGATCATTTGAAAAAAAATAAATTAGGGACTGTGTTTGGTGGAAAAACTGAAATTGGTATGAAAATCGAAGAATTAATGAAGAAAGAAACAGTTCAGTAACGTGTCCGAATTGACTCTTGCTCAAATCATCATTCGAAGGAAAAAAAAGGAGCGACTCATCGAGTTGTTCCTTTTTTTATGCGCGGCTTCCTCTGTTTTTGTCACTTTAGCCATTGTTTCAATCTTGCTGGTGGAATCGATTCCCTTTTTTCAAGAAGTCAGCATTAAACAATTTTTATTTGATACGGAATGGACGCCACTTTTTGATAATCCGCGCTATGGCATTTGGCCTTTACTCGGTGGTACTTTTATGACTTCCATCATTGCGATTTCCCTGGCTCTGCCCAGTGGAATTATCATTGCTGGTTTGCTGAGCGAGTATTTGCCCCATCGCTTGAAAGAAATTTTGAAACCCTGTTTGGAGCTCCTCGCAGCAGTTCCCACTGTGGTTTATGGTTATTTTGCCTTGTTGTTTGTAACACCTTTCCTGCAAAAAATATTTCCAAGTTTAAGCGGTTTTAATGTGCTCAGTGCTGGTCTTGTGATGGGAATTATGATTATTCCCTATATCAGTTCTTTGAGTGAAGATGCGCTTCGAGCAGTTCCAGTTCATTTGAAAGAAGCCTCTATCGCGCTGGGGGCTACAAAGTTTCAAACATTTTTATTTGTTATGATTCCCTCTGCATTTTCAGGAATTATTTCTGCAGTCATCCTGGGTATTTCCCGGGCCTTAGGTGAAACCATGGTTGTGGCTATTGCTGCTGGCATGCAGCCCAATTTATCATTAAATCCCATGGAACCCATGGCAACAATTACTGCTTACATTGTCCAAGTCAGTTTAGGAGATGTCCCCCACGGGTCAATTGGATATAAAACAATCTATGTGGCTGGTTTAAGTTTATTTTGTCTGACATTGACTTTCAATTTAATTGGAATTTTTCTGCGCAAGCGTTTTCAGGAGCTTGAAAAGTGAAAAGAAAACTTCAAAATTATTCGACTGGCTTAAAGCAAAATTTGCAGAAGCGAAAAGTGTTGAATGCCTTATTTTTTATCGTAGCACTTTTGATTTTAGCGTTCTCATTTTTAACTTTGATTATTTTGCTTTTTGATTTGTTTTCTCGTGGATCTTCTCGAGTTAGCTATGATTTTTTCTTTAATTTCCCATCAAGACTTCCAGAGCGCGCTGGAATTTTATCTGCATGGGTAGGGTCCTTGTGTGTCATGTTGGTCACAGCCAGTGTTGCAATTCCCTTGGGAATTTTTTCTGCAATTTATTTGGAAATGTATGCAAAGAAAAATTGGGTTTCAAGATTGATCGAAATTAATATTTTAAATCTTGCGGCGATTCCATCCATTACTTTTGGATTGATGGCCTTGGGACTTTTTGTTTATCAATTTGGTTTTGGGCAAAGCATTTTAACTGCTGGATTAACACTGGGTTTATTGATTTTGCCTTTGATTATTGTTGCGACCAGAGAAGCCATTAAAACCATCCCTCATTCCATTCATGAAGCCGGATATGCTCTTGGATCTACCAAGTGGCAACTGATCCAACATCATATTTTACCCTATTCAACAGGTGGTATTTTAACAGGCGTGATTATCGCGCTTTCCCGGGCAATTGGCGAGACTGCTCCCTTGATTACAATAGGGGCTTTAACATTTATTGCCTTTTTACCTACACCTCCCGTCAGTGGTGAGTTTCCATTTTTATCTTTGCAGTGGATTATGGATCCTTTTACTGTCTTACCAATTCAAATGTTCAATTGGGTTTCTCGCCCCCAAGAAGCGTTTCATGTCAATGCTGCTGCGACGGGATCTGTTTTGTTGGTTTTAACCTTGTGTCTCAATGCGGTTGCTATTTATATTCGGTATCGTTTTAGAAAGAAGATGAGTTGGTAATATGATTCCAAAGGAACCACCAAATCAAAGAGCGTTTGTTGAAAATCTCAGCTTTCATTACGGTGAAAAACGAGTGTTATCTTCAGTGAACCTGCCGATTTACGATCGCAAAATCACAGCTTTAATTGGTCCTTCAGGCTGTGGAAAGACAACTTTGTTGCGTTGTTTTAACCGAATGCACGATTTGTATCATTTGAATCAATACCAGGGTAAAATTCACTTATATCCAGAAGATATTGATTTATTAGATCAAAAAGTTGACCCCATCGAAATTCGAATGCGAGTTGGAATGGTTTTTCAAAAACCAAATCCCTTTCCAAAAAGTATTTATGAGAATGTGGCTTATGGATTAAAAATCCGCGGAATTAAAAATAAATCCTTTATCGACGGCAAAGTCGAAAAAGCATTGCAGCAAGCAGGTCTTTGGCAAGAAGTTGAAAATCGTATCCATGCTCAAGGCACTTCGCTTTCCGGTGGTCAGCAGCAGCGTTTATGTATTGCAAGAGCCCTTGCAACAGACCCGGAAATTTTATTACTCGATGAACCCACTTCTGCTTTAGATCCAATTTCCACTTCTAAAATTGAAGAACTGATTACCCATATCAAGCGTGATGTGACCATTGTCATTGTGACTCATAATCTGCAGCAAGCATCAAGGTGTGCGGATTACACAGCTTTTATGTTTTTGGGTGAGCTCATTGAATTCAGCGAAAGCTCTAAACTCTTCACAAATCCCCAACAAAAGAAAACCGAAGATTACATTACAGGTCGATTCGGTTAGACTTCTGACTTTAGATTTCTGACTTTAGATTTTTTAAGTGAGAGTTTTGAAGTGAGATGTTAGTTTAAACCCGGAAGGATCGCTGATGCCAACACTCGAAACACAAATTCTTCTCGAATTTTTTGCCTGGGCCATTTTGGTGTTCAGTTTTGCAAAAGCTTTTGGGTTTTTAACCAATTGTAAGTCTTCATCAAACCCTCGTCTAATTTAATCCTTGGTTCCCAATTTAAATGCGCTTTTGCTTTTTGAATGTCAGGTTTTCTTTGCAAAGGGTCATCTGATGGCATTGGTGAATGTTTTATTTCTGATTTTCCAGCTCCGAATTTTTCACGCACGATTTCTGCTAATTCCAGAATCGTAAATTCATTGGGATTTCCCAGGTTCACTGGCTCTGCCAAGGTGGATTGCGCGTACTTAACAATTCCTGCAACCAAATCATCGATATAACAAAAGCTTCGTGTCTGTTGACCGTCGCCGTAGACCGTCAAAGGTTCATTCAACAGCGCTTGTTTAATGAAATTAATGACAACTCGGCCATCGTGAGGGTTCATTTTTGGACCGTAAGTGTTGAAGATTCTGACCAGTCCATGATTGGTTTGCATTTTTTTATTAAAAGAATAAATCAAAGCTTCGCCAAAACGTTTGGCTTCATCATAACAAGATCTCTCACCAAAAGAGTTCACATTTCCCCAATAGGATTCCGGTTGGGGATGAACACTTGGATCTCCGTAAACCTCGCTCGTCGAGGCGAAAATGACCCGAGCTTGATATTGTGTTGCGAACCTCAATGCATTTTCTAAGCCTACAGAATTCACTTTCAAAGTTTCCAAGGAAAGGGCCTGATACAAAGGTGGTGATGCAGGGGATGCAAAATGGAAAACGTATTCCAGTTTTTCTAATGATTGAGGATCGATGTGGCTGATGATTTCAGTCCAGGGTAAACAGACATCCGCATTGATGAATGTGAACTGCGGGAAAGTTTTTAAATGTTCCGTATTGCTCTTCATTCCCGTTGCAAAATTATCAATGCCAATAACACAGTAACCAGATGTTAAAAAATACTCGGCCAAATGGGATCCAATAAATCCGGCACTGCCAGTGATGATGACTGTTTTTATTGTTGAATTCATCTCAGCGGCTGAATTCATTTTTGTACACGACCAATGGAATGATATTCAAAACCCATTTCTTTCATGGCAGTGATGGAATAAATATTTCGTCCATCAAAAATCAAAGGAGACTTCAAGTCTTTTTTAAATTTTTCAAAATCAGGTTCTCTGAATGATTTCCATTCCGTCATCAAACATAAACAGTCGGCCCCACGCAAAACATCGTATTGGTTTTCAAAAAATTGCAGGTTTGGATTTTTCTTGAATTCAGCAATGGTATTCTCCTGGGCCACGTCATCAAAGGCTTGAACTTTGCCGCCGCCGTCCAAAACCCTTTGAATTAAATCAAGTGCCGGGGCTTCGCGAATATCATCAGTTCCTGGTTTAAAAGCGACTCCCCACAGAGCCAAAGTTTTATTTTTAAAGCCACCGATGCGCTTTTCAATTTTTGAAATAAATTTCTCGCGCTGGCTTTGATTTACTTTTTCAACTGAATTTAAAATTTCCATTGGTAAATCCAAACTCATTCCTGTGTGGACTAGAGCTTTGACGTCTTTTGGAAAACACGATCCGCCATAACCAACACCAGCGTAAATAAAGTGTGGTCCAATGCGTGGGTCTGATCCAATGCCGCGTCTTACGTTTTCGATATCGGCTCCGACTTTCTCGCAGACTCTTGAAAATTCATTCATCAAGGAAATTTTTGTCGCAAGCATTGCGTTTGCTGCATACTTTGTCATTTCGCTGGAAAGGGGATCCATGACCAAAATCGGATGTCCACTTTTCAAAAACGGTTCATAAAGTCTACGCATTAATTTTTCCGCATCTGCTGATTCTACACCGACCACCACTCGGGCTGGTTTTAAACAATCTTCAACAGCACTGCCTTCGCGTAAAAATTCAGGATTTGAAACAACATCAAATTTTAGATTTTTTTTCATTGATGTTAATGTCGTTTGAATTTCGTTTTTAACTTTGAGGTAAGTTCCAACTGGCACTGTGGATTTTGTAACAACAGTTTTTCCAGTTTCTGCGTTTTCTGCAATTTGACGTGCCACTTGAAGAACATATTTTAAATCTGCAGAACCATCCACATCAGAAGGTGTGCCTACTGCGATAAACAAAATTTCAGAAGTGTTTGTTGCTGCTTTTAAATCTGTTGTGAATTTTAATCGCCCGCTTTTCACGTTTGAAACAATCAGATCATCAAGTCCTGGTTCGTAAATAGGTGAAATGCCATTTTTTAGTTTTGAAATTTTTGTTTCATCGATATCTGCGCACCAGACGTCATTTCCCATCTCAGCAAAACAGACTCCCGTGACAAGACCCACATAGCCTGTTCCAAATACTGAAATTTTCATTTTTCCTCCGGATCATCGTTCCTACGATATTCGTCAAAGACCTGCATTTTCAACGCTTCCTAATCTCTCCTATTTTCGGGCAGTCAGACAATGAAAAAGTCATTGAAAATTGGGGATTTTACGTTCATCGTCAGGTTATTGGGAAAATTGGAAGACATGACAATTGAAGCAGTAAATCTGAAACAGGGAATCTCAAAACCAATGATTTGTGTGCAATGTGTGATGGATACCACGGACAGCCAAATCACTTTCAATGAAAAGGGTGTTTGTTCCCACTGTCAAAGCTATGAAGCCATGGTTCCCGCTTGGAATTTAAGCTCGCATTTAGAACAAAAATCCCTCGAAAAGCTCTTTGACCAAATCAAAAAATCGGGTGTTGGCAAGGAATACGATTGTTTAATTGGACTCAGCGGTGGAGTGGACAGTTCTTATTTGGCCTATTTGGTCTATAAGGCTGGGCTGAGACCCTTGTGCATTCATTTGGATAACGGATGGAATTCAGAGCTTGCAGTGCGAAATATCCACAATATCGTTAAAAAGTGTAACTTTGATTTGCACACCCATGTTTTGGATTGGGAAGAGTTCCGGGACCTGCAAGTGGCCTTTTTTAAATCCAATGTCATTGACCTTGAGATGCTCAGTGATCACGCGATTTTTGGCATCACGGTTCAGCTTGCCAAAAAATATAAAATTAAAAATGTTTTAAGTGGCGCGAATATTTCAACAGAATTTGTGATGCCAAAAAGCTGGGTTCACCGAAAACAAGATTTAAAAAATATTTTATCCATTCACCAAAAACTTGGCAAAGTTCCCTTAAAAACATTTCCCCAAGTTTCAACTTTGAATCACGTGATGATGACAGAAGTTTGGGGTTATCAAACCCACAAGCCACTGAATTTGATTGATTACAATAAACAACAAGCCAAACAAACAGTGATCGATGAATTCGGCTGGCGAGATTACGGCGGAAAACATTACGAGTCACAATTTACTAAATACTACCAAGCCCATATTTTGCCGAAGAAATTTAATGTGGATAAACGCAAAGCCCATTTATCAACATTGATTTTATCTCAGCAAATGACTCGCGCAGAGGCTCTTGCGGAACTTGAAAAACCGCTCTACTTAGAGGCCGATTTGAAAAGCGACACGGAATATGTTTGTAAAAAACTGGGATTTTCCCTCGAGTGGATGGAGGCTTATTTGAAAACTCCGGGTGTTTCTCATTTGTCCTATGGAAGTGATCAGTGGCTTTATGATTTGCTCTTGAAAGCTAAAAAACTCCTGAAAAAATAACAAATTCAAGGGGACTAACACACCTCTGTATTGTACTTTGCCTCAACTCATGGCTAGGTAAGATGATCTATGAATGTAGCAATTTATCGTCTTATGGCAGGATTTCGTCGTTTCCGGGAAAAATATTTTCTGCAGGAACAATCAGAAAATTCCATCTACCACAGACTTGCTTCTTCGGGGCAAACTCCGAAAACATTACTCATCGGTTGCAGCGATTCGCGAGTCGACCCAGCAATTTTGACTGGGGCTTTGCCTGGCGAACTTTTTGTTGTCAGAAATGTGGCCAATTTAGTTCCACCTTGTGAACCCGCAGCAGTTGGTTTTCACGGAACCAGTTCAGCCATTGAATTTGCCGTGAACAATTTAAAAGTGGATAATATTATCATTCTTGGTCACAGACAATGCGGCGGAATTCGCGCATTGATGGAAAACTCCACCGCACATTCGGAAAGCAGCTTCATCGGCCAATGGATGAGCATCGCCGAAGAAGCTAAACAAAAAGTGTTGAAGGATCATGGTTCTGCCGACAAAGAAATGCAATGGCGCCTTGCTGAAATGGAATCACTGCGAGTCTCAATTAAAAATATGCACAC
>JBKCTJ010000273.1:0-16521 GCA_046318875.1 Pseudobdellovibrionaceae bacterium
CCGAAGAAAAAGTCGTCGACTTAGCCCACAGACTAATTCAGATGGGATGTTTTGAAGTTTCTATTGGAGATACCATCGGTATTGGTCATGTCGGACAAGTCCGCAGCTTATTTGAAAAAATGCAAAAGGTAATTCCCGTCACACAAATTGCTGGTCACTTTCACGATACGCGAGGACAAGCTTTAGCTAATGTTCTTGCAGCTTTTGAAATGGGAATTGATGTTTTTGATTCAAGCCTTGGGGGTTTAGGTGGCTGCCCTTATGCTCCGGGTTCACTGGGAAATGTAGCCACTGAAGATCTTATTTATATGTTTCACGGGCTAGGAATTGATACAGGATATTCCCTTGAAAAGCTGATCGAAACAAACCGATGGATGCGAGAAATTCTTGGTCGCCCCCTGCCTTCACGTGTGAGCCAAGCGGCGATATCTATCTCCAAAAGTGTCTCCAAAAACTAAGTTTTCTAAGGCTGTTCAATTCAAGATTGTAAAACTGCTCTTGCACCAAGATTGAATATTTTTCGGTATTCTGAAAACTTGCACCCGCTGTGCATAAGCTTTGCAGTAGGAATTGTGATAGATGAGCCATTTCTTCCAAAGACTGTATTTAATCTCGGTGAGCTGTTTTATTGCCTTTGGCTTGATGGCTTTGTATTTAAATCGAAAGCCCTATTGCATTGATTCTAAGAGTGTCGAAAAGATCAACATCTACTCTAAGGGTGAGTCTAAGAAATCAGTTTATAAATGTGCGAGTGATATTGAGGTCAGCCCAAGCACATTTGTGATTAAGCAACTTGCGGAAGTTCAAATGCGGATTTCTGCAGTGGAACAATTTTTAAGGCTTTTAGGACATCAACCCGCGAAATTGCAAATTTCAATTCTTAAAGAAAAACCATTATTTTTTGTATTGGAAAAAAATCATCTTTGGATTGGGGAAAAAT
This sequence comes from Pseudobdellovibrionaceae bacterium, assembly GCA_046318875.1. Classification (GTDB taxonomy): domain Bacteria; phylum Bdellovibrionota; class Bdellovibrionia; order Bdellovibrionales; family Bdellovibrionaceae; genus JBKCTJ01. Next base: position 941 of record JBKCTJ010000273.1, read on the forward strand.
TATTTTTTTCTCGAGGTCATCTGGAACGTGCTCTGTTTAAAAACTGGATGCGCGGGCAGTGGGCGACCACTTTTGTTCATAGTGATTTAGTGGAAGATGTTCTGTCTGATTTGTTTTACATAGCAGCTTTTGGAAAAATGGATCTTGAAGATCCCGTCACCAAAAGACAGATTCAATATGAATCTGCAAAATGGCCCCAGGTCCTGCAATCTGTGCAAGGGTATTGCGGTTCCCCTTGGAGAGCTTCTGAGCACTACGAGTTTTGTTCAGAGATTAAATCCAGCCAATCTGTCATGAGCTCTGAAGTCTTGGAAAGATCCCTCCGACCCTTGCTTACCGAATCAATGCAAAAATCCCTTTACCATTTAAAACTGGCTGATCGTTTAGAGTTTATGAAAAATGTTGGACTTATTTTTCAACAGCGACACACATCTGATCTTGCCCTGTTTAAAAATTTCCTTTTTCAGTTTAATCACGAACAAAATCAAATGCGAACAGTGATGACTTTAGTGGAAGCCAGTGAATACTTAAAAAATATCAATTTGTTTTTCTCATCTTCGGAATTGACAAAACAATCACCTGCTTATCGTCAATTTATCGCAGGAATGGGCCAGCAAATTCTTGCCCATGGATTTAGTGAGACATTTTCTGAACTGAATTTTGATATCGTTTTCGTCAGTGAAAATCGAGTTGAGCCTAATTCAGTGATTCTTGCACAGTTTCAAAATCTTCAGAAACGAAATCCCTCTTTAAGAATGGCAGTGAAGGATAAAGAAAATATTTGGATCTTACCAAGCCGCTACTCTTTACCCTTAGAGTCTTTTGGAAAAATTCGAGCTGAAAGGGCCATTGTCGAACAGTGCACAAGCTTCAGCTTTAGCAATGTCCTAGAGCAAGCTGAAGAGTTTCAGCGTGTTCTCATGGTTGGAACTTGCCAGCCAAGTAAGACCCGAAATTATTTAGGTTACATTAAAGAAGGCGCAAAAGGTTTTGCACGGATGAATCCTGATGTTTCCTTTGTGCAAGTTCATGTGCCATCAGCTTTGATGAAAAAAGACGAACTGATCTCAGTTCAAAATATCTTTGAATTTCTAAAAAATCGTGAATCTATGAACCCGCTTTTTTTGACTTTGGGCTGGCAAGAAATCAAATGGAATCAAGCTTTGAATGTCTATTCGCCGAAAGCATTTATCGATGCTATCGAGCTGTTTCGCGATAGCCAGACAATGCCGCAACCGACTAAACAAAACTAAAATTGGTTTAATTTTTGATGTATCGTCAAGGAAAAATCCATTCTACTCGATACCATACAAAAGTATTGAAAAAAAATTAGACATAAAAACAGAACTATCTAATAACTAGACTGATATTGCATTTCAGGGTCATGTACTCGCCGTATTTTCCGACAAGTTACATATGCAAAGGTTATTTAAAAATGTTTACATTATTTTCTTAGCATCAGTACTGAGTGGTTGCGGAAAAGATTTTTCAGGTCCTCCAGCACAGTCCGAAACTCCTCTTTCAAATGACCAAGCAAGCAATGAAGAGCCAAGCGGTGAAGATCCCATAAATCTGCCTGGAGACAACCAGCCTGGTAAAGATGAAAAAAATACCTGTGGCCAGTTGAGCTTTGACGGGATTAAATTTCCCATCTCTTTAACATCAGATGATCGAATGGCGATGCGTTTGGCAATGAATATTACTGGCAGCTTCGAAGGTCATCAAGGCTGGACAAACTTGTCTAATAACTTTGACGGCCAAGGTTTCAGTTTAGGTTTGCTGCAACAAAATCTAGGGCAAGGCAGTTTACAAACACTATTGATCGAAATGAGAAATAGACATTTGCCTTTACTTGTCAGCTCCCTTGGAAAATCGAATACAGATTCGATTTTAAGTATGGTCGCTGCTTGGCAAGAACATGCGAATTTAAGTAAATTTTCGGAAGATGAATTGGACGCAGAGTTGCTTTTTTCCAACGAGAAAGTTTTAAGCCCCTTCGATATTGGTTTTACAAACGAGGGGAATCAATCCGACATATTTGCTTTTAAGAATTCAGCTTCTAATACTAAAAATGCACAGAGTGTTGATTGGGCGTTAACTAATGTATTTGTAGATGATGGCTCTACTTTCAAAGCTGCATGGAAAAGTGGACTGCAAAAGATGGCGGGATCTGCAGAATATCGAAGTTTACAAATTGAATCTTCAATGAAGATCTATCAAAAAGCAGTGGGCTATGTTGTCTTTTTTGGTTTTCGTGAACTGCGCTCCTTTTTGTTAATGTATGATTTTGTAACACAAAATGGTGGTTTCAATTCAAAACATCAAAGGGAATATGCAAGTTTTGAAAGTAAATCACCCAATGCTTCAGAGAAAGAAAAGCTCAAAGCACTTCTTGAAATTCGTTTAAAGTCAGTAATCCCACAATACGTTAGCGATGTTCGTTCCAGAAAATCGACAATTATTGAAGGTACTGGAAAAGTTCATGGGCAGAATCGAAATTTGACTAAAGAGTATTGCTATCAAGCCTCTCAGAGCTTTAGCTCGATGCAAACTCTTTGAAATCATGAATGATTTTGTATCATTTTGTCTAAGTGGTTTTTAACCTCGTTGCTCCTGTGGTTCCTTTTTGGAATCAAGAGGACTGAAATTAAAAACTCACCTTCTAAATAAAAGTTGCAGATCCAGTCTTGAAAATAAAAATATTTGTTTACATCAAAGGTGATTTCTGAGATTCTAAAAACACTCTACAGAAAGGAGAATAAAAATGAAAATGTTGACAATTTCAACTGCGAAGGCAGGAATGACAAAAATGGATACCGATTCGATTGTTATTCGACCTGTTAGTAATATTATTCTCCGCTGTGGTCAGCCCCCAAAAGTGCTTCGCACTGTCGGAAAAGAATTCTAAACAGGTCTAGAAGACTTCAATAACGAATAAAAAATTTGTTTATAATCAAAGGCTTAGCTTGGTTACCCAATTGAGCTGCACTCTTGAAACGATGCATTCATTGGTTCTCTGGGCGCGAAGTCATTGTGTGTTCATCTTTATTCCTTAGGAGTCATTTCCTTCAACACAAGAACAATCTGCATTTGCGCTTTTCTAAACCGAAAAGCAAACATAACTTATTTATTAATGAGAGAAAATATATGGAACAATTAAATCGGAAAATTAAATATTGGGAATACAGTAACGAAAGATATTGGCGTGATTTAAAATTTGAAATTCAACAAAGAGCTTTTTACTTGTTTGAGGGATCGCTTCAGTCGATTCAGTTTTGGTCAAGTTTTGCGATCTTTTTAAATCTGAAGTTTTTAAGAAACTTAGTTAAAGTTGGTCATTGGTGCATCCTCCTTTTCTGTGCCTGCGTGAGTTCCCGAGCACTGCGCCTGCAGCGTCAGCCCGGAGAACACGTCTTATCAGAAGATCTGTATCGTCAATTGCGCGAAGATTCTAATTATAGTCAGTTTTTACGGAAATTTTAAAAATGACATGGATTGAACCTTGTTTACAGACACAGGCTTGGCTGCATCAAGCTTTGGCGTTGGAGTGACGAGAGGAAGACTTCGTCACTCTAGCGCTTTTTTTTAGTGTTCAAAATCGCTTTTGATTTGTTGGATTTATGGGATTCCAATCGGATGACTTTTTGTTTGTTTTTATCATCTACGAATACAACAGTTGGTGAATGATTTTTTGCCTCACTGGATTCAAGACCGCAGTAAGCAACAATAATGACGATATCTCCTTTTTGAACGTGTCTAGCGGCTGCTCCGTTCAAACAGATTTGCTGTTTTTCACCTTGAATCACGTAGGTAGAGAATCGAGAACCATTGTTACAGTTATAGATATCCACCTTTTCATGAATTAAAAAACCTGAGGCTTGAATCAGATCAGGACAAATGGAAATGGAACCTTCATAATTCAAATCAGCTTCGGTCACAGTTGCTCGGTGTATTTTTGACTTCAACATTGATAATTTCATAAACCTTTTTCCTTTTCTGATTGAAGATTCATTTGTAACGAAATCAGTAATCCTTTTAAAACCAAATCTGGTTGAATGGTGTGAAAACATTTTTCTTTTTCAAAAAGATGGGCAAAACCACCAGTTCCGATGATAAAGGGCTGCACACCTGAAAAACATTCACTTGATAATCGCAAGCAGATTTCCTTGATCGCTCCAAGGTGTGAAAAATACAGACCCGATTGGATGCTTTGTACCGTTGTCTTACCCAAAACATGATCTGGGGCAACAATTTCAACACTTGGCAATTTGGCTGTTCTGCTTTCCAAGGACTCCATAGATATTCGAAGTCCTGGGATGATGGATCCTCCTAAATATTTCTTACTGTCAGTCACTGCACAAAAAGTTGTCGCCGTTCCAAGATCCACGATGACTAAATTTTTATTTGGATAAAGCTGTGTTGCTGCAATCGCGTTTGCGATGCGATCAGCACCAACTTCCGTGGGGTTTCGATACATGATGTTCAAGCCTGTAGAGACGCCAGGTTGTAATATAAATGGATCTTTATCGAAATATTTTCGACATGCACCTTTCAATGAATAAATGACATCGGGAACGACAGAACAAACCACAATTTCTTTGACCAAAGAGGGGTCAAAGCCGTTTTCGCGAATCACCGTGCGAAGAAAAACACCAATTTCATCCGAAGATGAACCCTGTTTTGAATTTCGCCGAAAGCTGATCTTCATTTGATCGCCGACAAACAATCCGCCGTAAATTTGGGAATTACCGACATCTAATGCAAGTATCATTGCTTGCCTCCGTTCAAATAGTTGCTGAGTGCGTAAATTAAATCTTCTATATTTTGAATTTCCTGAAAGCTACCATTTCGATGATACATTCGAAAACGATGAAAATTTTGGCCAGGCTTGCGCAGGATTTGTGAAATATCATTTTGAATGACTAAATCAACGTGGGCTTTTTGAAATTGTCCATTCACCTTTTCATCGATTTGTTTGTCTGCCAAATTCGCTGTCAGTTTAAACCCGATCAACTTCACATTTTTATTTCTAGACCATTTTTTCACAGATTGGATTAATTTTGGATTTCGCTTTAGTTTCAAAGTCATATCTTGTGTCGAATCGATTTTTGTTTTGAATGATTTCGAATCAATGCTAAAATCACTGACAGCTGCCGCATGAATGACAGCATGATAATCATTTTTAAACAATTCTGCTTTCATTAAATCACTCAAACTTTGGAAAGTTGAAAAAAAGTTGATCTGCAAGCTTTCGCTTCTGTGTTCTAGGTCGGATACAGAATTTTTTTCTGCTAAAAGCAAATGGACATCATACCCCAGCTGAACAAGGTTCTGGGCAATCCGATACCCAGTGCGACCAGTGCTCTCATTCGTTAGAAACCGAACTGCATCGATGGGTTCTGATGTTCCACCAGCAGTAATTAATATCTTCCGAGAATTCAAACTTTTCAAATTTTTTAAATCTGAAGTTTTATTTTTTGTTCCAATTTGCTTGTTAGAAGCAGAGGCTCTCGTTTTATGAGGGCTTGTCTTAGAATCAGCTTTTAAAAAATTCTCCACTTCAGCCACAATACTTTGAGGCTCAAGCAACCTTCCCCAGCCGGTTTCCCCGCAGGCTAAGACGCCGGAAGCTGCTTCCAGAATATGGACTCCCATTTCTTTTAAGGACTGCATAGATTTTTGTGTTGTGGGATGCAAATACATCTTCGTATTCATAGCCGGAGCGATTAGAAATGGTTTCTGAAAATCATGGGCCAGAAATAAAGTGCTGGCCAAGTCATCACCAATGCCCAATGCAATGCGATTGATAAAGTGTGCAGTGGCTGGTGCCACTAAAATCAAGTCCGCCCAGCGTTGCAAATGAATATGGTCCATAACAAAACCTGGATCATACATATCAACCAAAGGTGGTTTTCCAGTGAGTCCTTCAACGGTAGATGTACCAACAAATTTCAAACATGAAGGAGTCATAATGACTTCGACATCAAAACCTTTTTGTTTCAGGTTGGATAAAACCCCACAAGCTTTGTAAGCGGCGATGGAACCAGTCATGATCATCAATATTTTCTTCATTGGTCCCTTGCCCCTTTCCATGGAATATTATCAATCAGTCTGACGCCTTCAATCCAAGCTGCAGCGAACCTGCGAGAAAAATGTTCTTCAATGTACTCGACTTTAAATCCCCGGGATTCTAAAAATGCACGAGCTTCTCCAGTTGATTTGAAATCGTTCAAAGCTTTATAAATCGCTGCTGCTTTTGTTTTTCCGCTGTCTGAGAGGCGAGTGTTCCGTGAACTCATAGCCAGACCCGATTTCTCACGCACAGTTGGAACAGGTATGACATGAGTTTTTAAATAAAAAGCTTCAGCCATTTTTTTGACGATAAGGAATTGCTGGTAATCTTTTTCCCCAAAGTACGATTTGGTCGGTTCAATCAATCGAAATAATTTACAGACAACAGTCATTACGCCGTCAAAGTGGCCCGGTCTGAATTGTCCATCCATTAAATCAGTCAGCTCAGGTGCAATAATCCGAAATTGATATTTATCTGGATAAATCAAATCATAACTTGGCAAAAAAACTGCTGTTGTTCCAACTTCCTGAGCACTTTTTAAATCTTGATCCAAGGTCTGCGGGTAATTATCAAAATCGGTTGCCTGATTAAATTGAGTTGGATTGACATAGATACTCAAGACACTGAAATCATTTTCTGCTTTAGCTTTTTTCAAAAGTTCCATATGTCCTTGGTGCAAGGCTCCCATCGTGGGCACAAAACCTAAGCTCCTGGGACCAACAGTCGTTTTTTTAAACTCTTGAATGTCTGCTAAAGATTTCAGAATGATCATCAAAAGCTCTCTTTGGTTGAAGGAAATTTTTCTTCAATAACTTCTTTATGAAAGGAATTTAGCGCTGTTGATATTTCCTCGAATCCCTTCATATAATTTTTAACGAATTTTGGTTTAAAGTCAGGATTCATTCCTAAAAGATCTTGAAGCACCAAAACCTGACCATCACAGCCAGCGCCAGCGCCGATTCCAATCGTTGGAATAGATAATTTCTGAGAAATCTTCGTCGCAATGGATGATGGAACACATTCCAAAACAATTGAAAAGCAGCCAGCTTCTTCCAGCATCAGTGCATCTTGCATCAATTTGATTTGCTCTGGCGTTTCTTTGGCTTGCACTCGAAAGCCACCAAATCCATTGACTGACTGTGGTGTTAATCCGAGGTGACCCATCACAGGAACTCCCGATTCCACCAGATGTGATATCAATTTTAAATTCCCCTGGGCACCTTCCAATTTCACCGCATGGGCCCCTGCTTGCAAAAGTTTTTGCGTTGAGGAAACCGCATAAGAAATCGATTTTCGAAAGGATAGAAACGGCAAATCCGCAACGATGAATTTTTCTGTGGCACCCATACTGACAGCTTTTGTATGCAAGGCCATCATTGCGTTTGTTACAGGGATTGTGGTTTTAAATCCATGCATCGTCATTCCCAAAGAATCACCGACAAGCAAACAATCGATATTTGTTTTATTTAAAATGCTTGCAAAGGAATAATCATAGCAAGTCACCATGGATATTTTTCGTTGATCACTTTTGGCCTTGGCAAATTCAAGCACTGTATTCATAAAGCCTTTCGGTGGGCGTAAAGAGATTGGAAATTCAAATAAATTTGTCGAAATAATTCTTTTTCTTTTTGAGTCAGTAAGCTGCGGTTTTCAATTCTATTTTTTGCAGGTGAAATGAAATTCAAATGCTTTTCAATTGTTTGAGTGTCCTTGCGCGAAAAAGGACCAGTCATGCCATTCCATCCGCTCGCTTGCTGATTTTGAAAAGACTGCTGCAGATACAAAGCCAAATCTGCTTTGCATATTCCTATTCGAGAGAAATAATCTGTCGTGAAGTTCATTAAAATTTGCAGGAAATTTCCAGACATCACACAGAGCAAATGATAAAAAACCTTGTCTGCTGGCTTGATCCGCCGATGACGATTCTTAAAGAAAGGAAAATGCCAGCCCCAATCAATTCGGGATGTATGAACCCATGTGATTTTCTTGTAAACATCTCCAGGATAAAGTGAATGTGAAAATGTCATTAAGGGATGAACTGAAATTGACCCTGGGATTTCTAGGGCTCCTGAAAAATGGATAATGTCACCGGAGTAAGATCTGAGATACTTTTTGATAAATGCCTCAAGTGCTGAATCCTGAATGGCTAACCAAACTTGGTCGCATTGGCTGAGTTTCAATTTTAACTGAGCTACAGTTTGTTGGCGGTGCCAAACGAATAAATTTGGAGCATTCGATTTTAAATTTCTAGCTTTTATACTTTTCGATCGAATGACGTTCCATTGAAGGTCTTTACAGTAAAATTGAAGGTGCGTGGAAAGACGTCCCGAACCAATCAGCAGAGTGTTTTGACAAAAGTTCATTTTTTTCATTTCTGGGTACCTGTCCGATGTCAGATCAAGTCCTTATTTAGAACACATATCAACGAATATCTTTCCAAGCAACGAGAGTTTATCGTATGAATACTCCCATGAATAAAAAATCACTAATTTATGCTTTTTTTGTCGTTTTAATCGTGGTGGGTGGTCTGTGTATCGTTGTTTACTTTTCCCTTCAAGCCAAGACTTTACCGAAAATCAAGCCCAGTGGCTTTAAAGACGAAACTGAAATTGCCTTAGCCATGCATCAGCGATTGCAGCAAGAAATTCTGAAAAATAGAATTTTCTTTATTGGGGTTTCTGATGTTGAGCGGTACCAGGGAAATGTCCTGATTGAATTTGTAAAACAGTTAAGATTGGTTCACCCAAAAATTCAAAATTTTCTTGCCGATGAATCAACATACACCCAGCTGCAGTCTATCCCAGAATTTAAAAATCTAGGGCTAGAATTTCAAGTTTTTGCTTTGCCCGAGAAGAGCCAAGATTTTTTTTCAACTTTCGGTCAATTGGCAAATGTGGCTTTGTCCAATCAAGAAGGCGGGGTTCTTGTCATTCTTCCTGCACTGCAAGCAACGAAGCGATTTGAAGATGGAATTGTGTCGACATTGTATCGAGGGATTGATCCAAAACAAATTCCACCATCAATTTCTTTTGTCATGAGTCGTTATTTTGTTTCGACGGACCAAAATGGTCAGTCGGTAGCCACAAATATTCCATGTCATACTTCTGAAAAAGACCAAGCTGGCACCGGTGATTTGGGTTGTCTCATCATGAGAATTTGCCGCGTGAATGAACGCAAGCTGTTAAAGTATAAAAACCTCTCAGGTTTCATGGATCAAATGTCTTCGAATGAATATTTGCTGATTTTGAAAGATCCTCAAAATCAAGCTGCAAACTAGGTATAGTTTTTGTAAGGAAGTAGAGTGGTAAGGCAGCAAATGACTGCTGTCATCTCGGAGGGTATTTATGAAGTTGTTTAGAATGACCTCAAGCCTTGTTTTCACTTCGATTGCTGTTGTCTCCTTTTCAACTTCGGCAAGAACCAGACAAGTTGCTCTGGAATTAGGTGAAGCTCAAGTCACAGCTGGATGCCATTTGCGTCCATCAAAAATAATTTTAAAGTCAGCGCAAATTCAAATGCCAATGAAATTAAAAGTCGAATTGGACTCTTCGGGAAGTGGCAACGAAGTCGCAAGAAAAAGTTGTGTGATCAGCTTGCCAATTGATGTGCCACCAACTCATGCATTGCGGATTGAAAAAATCAGTATTGATCAGTCACAGACCCTCGCTGTGGGATCCAAATCTGATCTTCAGGTCGAAGTCTTCAAAACAGGAAGCCAAGCTCAGCCTTTGAAAATAGAAAATGAAGCGACAAAAAAACCACTCTTATCCAAATCAACTGCCCATCACAAAACGTCAGTTCTATTCGCTTGTGGACAGGGTGGAATTTTGCGTGTGAATGCAACTGCAACCCTGACTTCGACAACAAATTCAGAATCTGCAGCAAAGCTGTCGGATTTAAAACTTTCTTACAAACTCATTCCTTGCGGAGACGCGATTTAAAAAGAGCTTAAATTAAAGAATTTCATGGCTGAGTGGTCTGCGTGGGGCCCTGAAATAAGTTCGGGGTGAGTACATCAGCAAATTCGAAATCTTTGCCATATAGACACAAGCATAGCGCTCCAGCTGATATGCAAAATAACTTTCCTCGTTTCCTGTTCTCATCAATTGGCCCCAGCTGCTGTTATAGAGTGAAAGCTGCTTTTTGATCATTTGGCTGATTTCATGGTCGATGGCGCTGATCTTTGATTGCAGATCATCTGCACGTGTATCAGATTTTTTAGCGGGTGCTGTTTCTGGAAAATCGATTCGGTCTGTCAGGATCTTGGTCATTTCTTCTTCCAGAGGCTCTTTTTCTTGCATCAGTCGGTTGATTTCTTGGACTAAGGGAACAGCTTTGGCATCGGATTCGATTTCTTCTTTAAGCTCCTCAATAACTAAAGCAGTTCGCCAATTGCAGTCTTTTTTAAGGCGCAAGATGTCTCCGTAAATGTGATCGCCGATATATAAAATATCATCGCCCTGTAAATCCAAGTCTTCAGTGAATTTCGTGGCACAGCCACCTTGATAAATTCCAGGTTTCAATTTTTCATCGAAATTGGTCATGGCGCCTGTGGATGGATCAACTTTTAAAAAGCTTTGCTTTTGATAAAAGAATTTTGGTTTTTGAGACAGAGTAATAATGTATTCAAATAAATCAGACCAATGTTTATGATCTTTCAAAAATGGATTAATGGCATAATCCATCAAGAGTTTTGAATAGGCGTAGTCTGAATTTGTCAGGACAAAAAGTTTTTTCCCATGTTTTAAAAAACGCTCAAGACCGCGAACGACGCTTTCGTCTTTAATGATGTATTGGTCTAAATTTTTCTTAACTTCGTTTTTTAAACTGCCATCACGGTGGGCTTCATCCAACATTCCTAAAACATCATCTGCAATCTGAGCGAAATCTGGATACTTGTTCGCTGTGTCTTCTTCTTTCAAAGTCACGATCTGGGCAAATAAGACAGCATTTGAAATTGAAAATGTAGTATCAATGGCCAAGTAATTGCTGGAACTTAAATCGATGTAAGTGCTGCTATAAATTTGTCTTTGAGTTTTAAAATCCAGCGGTTTAATGCCATGAAAGGCTGCCCGGATAGCCCCGTAGCGGTTTAACTTCAAAAGATTTCCCTTGAATCTATCAATGACTAAGCCACGGACGGCTAAATTAAAATCAAATTTTAAATCATTCAAAGTTTTTGGATAGTTTTTGTTTTGGATTAACTTCTTCACAATGGTTTGATGAGAAAGCAATTCAAAATTTTCACTCTTATATCGAATTAAAGTATGATCCATGTCAAAGCCGATATGGGTGATTTTCTTAAGATTTAATGTTCTGTTCACGTAAACACGATTTGGCATTTTGAAAGACCTCAGTAATGTAAAATTATTTAGTTGCGAGTGGCAGTCCTAGCTGATTCCAGAAAAGCATTCCGCCTTCCATGTTGTAGACGTCTGTAAAGCCTTGGTGAAAAGCAAAATCCGCAGCTCTGGCTGAGCGTCCACCGCTGCGACAAACAAACACGACGGTTTTTGATTTTGAAAGTCGATTCAATTTTTCGGGTAAAGTATCAAGCACTAATAGTTCAGAATCATTGATGTGCCCCAATTCCCCGGTGTATTCATCGGGCTGTCTCACGTCTATAATTTGCAGAGTGGCGGCCGTTTCTGAAACTTCTTCTGGATGAACATCCATAACATTTTCGAAGTGGGGATTTTGTTTTTTAGTTTTGAATTTCGTCATTTTCGCTTCGACCGAAGTCGCCCTTTCATGTATGAGTATCATACATGGCTTCCACACAGAAACGAACAGAACTTTCTTCAGAACAAACCGACGCTTTAAATAATCTGAAATCAGGCGAAAATATCTTTTTAACTGGTGGTGCAGGTTCGGGGAAAAGCTTTGTGATCCAAGCTTTTTTAAAGGCCACAGATCCTAAGAGTTTTCCGATTTTAGCCTCGACAGGTGCTGCTGCCGTATTGCTTGGCGGGCGAACTTTCCATAGCTTTTTTGGTCTGGGAATTATGGATGGTGGAGCTGATGCTACTTTTGAACGCTGTTTGCGAGATAGTAAATTACTTCAGCGCATCAAAAAAGTTGAAGGCTTTGTCATTGATGAAATTTCGATGATTCCCGGATCCGTCTTGATGGTCGCCGAAGCTTTGGCGCAACGCGCCCGAGACAGTGAGTTGCCTTGGGGAGGTCTGCAAGTCATTGCAGTTGGCGATTTTGCCCAGCTTCCTCCGGTCACCAGAGTGACTCCATCTTCAAGTTATGAATTGGCTCCTGTTGGACGCGATTGGGCCTTTAAAAATCATGTTTGGAAACAGACGCATTTTCAAAATATTGTTTTGAAAACCAATCAGCGAGTTCAAGACCAAGAATACATTGAAATTTTACAGCAAGTTCGTTTTGGACAAGTGAATCAAGATGTCACGGATTTTTTAAATGGTGCGATCCGTGAACACGATGAAGACGATTCGGGAACGCGGTTATTTCCGCGCCGTGACCAATCAGAACAATATAATTTTAAAAAATTAAAGGACATTCACGAAGACGAATTTGTTTCAGATACGATTTATATCGGCCAAGAACGGGCCATTGAATCATTGAAAAGATCTTGTCCAGTGAACGATCAGTTGAAACTAAAACTGGGATGCCATGTTTTGTTTTTACAAAATGACACTCAAAAAAGATGGGTCAATGGAACCCAAGGTATTGTGACAAGCATTGATGTTCATCAAATCAAAGTAAAAAAAATGGATACGCAAAAAGCCAGCCGTAGAAAAAAAAATGACATTGATGAAACTCCAATGCACAGCAGGGAAGTGACAGTAGATAAAACAAGTTTTGCTTTGCAAGATGCCGAAGGCAAAATTATTGCCCAAGCCATACAGTTTCCATTGGCTCTAGGTTATGCGACCACGATTCACAAAAGTCAGGGTGCTACTCTTGATGAGCTCTGGTGTGATTTGGGTTCGCTTTGGGAACCGGGCCAGGCTTATGTTGCTATGAGTCGCTTAAGGTCAAGACAGGGACTAAAAATTTTAAGATGGAATCCTCGATCCATCATCGTAGACCGCCAAGTCGTTGAGTTTTATAAGCGACTTGATTAAGATCGAGTCAAATGATCGCTGCAGAGGAAATGCATATTTCCGAAGTGAATAAAATGCTTCGCGGATCCAAATAAAGCTTAATTCACAGTCGCTGCTCGGGGCCACAAAAACTCTGTAAAATGTTTATTAAAGTCGTCACCCATGGACAGAGTTTTTGTGCGATTGCGAATTGAAACCAAGTTTTCATCATTCACATCATTTCCACTCGCACTCCAATTTTGTGAGCCCAAGATAATATGTTCAGAAATATAAGATCCATTGGCTTGTTTTCTTAACAGCAGTCCTATTTTCTGATGATTTTGCTTCCAAGCATCACCAGGGCCGCGCTTGTTTTTGCGAATTTCAATTTTCGTTCCGTCACCAAATGGATTTTTTTCTAACAACGTGGCATCCGATTTTTTATTTGAAGCCCACGAGCCGCCGCCGAATCCTGTGGGGCTGTCGATGATGACTTCAACTTTGACACCTCGGCTTGAAGCTAATTGCAACGCACGAACGTATTCGATTCCAGCAGCTCCAAACATAGAAATACGAATGATGTCTCCTCGGCGTGCTGAATAAAGCATTGGTAAAATGGCTCTGTGTTCTGCATCGTCTGTTGGCGAAAAATAAATTCTAAATTCAGTGTCATCAACAGGTGTATTGGTACCTTCAGTTAGAGTGAAATAGCGGTGAGTATTCGGTTTTTTATTGGTTTTGAATTTTCCATGTCGAAACGGAAATCGCGGGTCCAAAAGCACTCGTTTTTCGTCAGCTAAATTGGCAGTTTCTTCTTCATCATTTTCGATGACATCCGCTTCAACGGGTGCCGCTGCGGGAGCTGTTATGGCATAGTCATACATTTCTTTGAATTCATCCAAAAACGGTTGAGCCAGTTCATTATTTTTGATGTAGAGTCCCATGTTTGAATTCCGCTCGCGACCCATGCAGGTTTCAGAAATATTTGCGGTTCCTGTCCACACGGCCAAGGAATTTTGGTTTTTCATAATAAAAAATTTGTTATGCATAATTCCATTGTCTGGCCATTCAATTCTTCCTTTCACACCATTAATGTCTGCAGCATTTTTTGAAAGTGCTCGTATCAGGCCTTGGGTTCCACCATTATACTGAAAGGGTAAAACGGTTTGTTCTGTGATGTTGCCACTTGGAGGAGTAAAGGGTGTCAAGATCCATCGATTGATATTTTCACGAGGTTCTTGATAACTAAAAATGAATGGAAACAAAGCGCTGCGTGCTTTGGATTTTGCTTTATCCCGTATTTCTTCATCAAAGACAGCTTGAACATCCACGCCGTCATTGATTTTATTAATCATCGCTGTGTAAACACCTTTCATACTGTCGTGCATATCATCAATGCCGTAAAGTGAGGTGTAGATGGCAGTTCGACCGTCTGTATTGATTTTATTTTCCAAGGTTTTTGCCATGGTTTTTGTTAAATCTACTTGATCACTGGGCACAAAGATTTGGGTTGTAAAAGACCACTCTGTAATATTATCCAAAACTGCATTGATGCTTCGTGGCTTCCATAATTCTTTGGCCGCATCGGCCGGAGTTTCAACCCTGTAACTAGCTTGAATAGGAATTTGTGGGGTTCGTTCGATACAGGCTAAATTGTCTGGATTTTCGCAGAAAATAAATTGCGTCGAAGATTTAAATAAACGACTTAAAAATTTAGCTAAACCTTTTTCTTTCGTGCAATTCATAATGTTTGGACCATCGACTTCGCTGCATCCTGACAACATAAAAGCAGTGTATTTTGCTATTCGTTCAGATTTTGCAATCACATCAGGATCATTTTGTGGCTTTTTTAAATACTTTGAAACTTTGGCCGTGATCTCACTCATGTACCGTGGAGCATCTTCGGTTCTTGGAAGGAGCTGAATCCAATCTGGTCTATCGTTGGCAGCATTCGCTAGATTTCGTTCGCTTGAAACATTTCGATTTTCTGTGGATTGGGACGTACTTTCATTTGTTGAAGTGTGGGTACAACCCAAAACGAAAATTAAAAAGAACGGCAGCGTAAAGCTTGCGAAACGTAAATTCATAAATCATCCTTGTTTATGATTTCAAGTGAATCTTGAATGTAGCTCTATCCTATAAACAAACCATTGTAACTTCCAGTGATTAGAGCTTTTTTAACCAAAGGTCTCATGCCTGAGACTCGACGAAAGACCGAGAAGCTGATACCAAACGCAGAGGCGAGTATAGGCGTGTCAAAAATTTTGACTCCAGTTCAGGGAACTGCTGTAGTGTTAAAGGTCAAAACAAAAAGGTGGTTCTATGAATAGGTTTCAGTTTTTTAACACATCCCAAGCTCTTACCAGTTCATTTTTAGTTTTGAGCCTTGCGGGTTGTGCATCAACAGATAAATTTACTAAAGAGATTGATAGCTTAAAAACACAAGTTTCTGA
>JBKCTJ010000274.1:0-4765 GCA_046318875.1 Pseudobdellovibrionaceae bacterium
GATTGGACCTATATGAAATTTCCATATTTAAAATCCCTTGGGCCAAACACTGGCTGGGTTCGAGTGGGTCCCTTGGCTCGTGTAAATAATTGTGATTTTATTCCGACACCAAAAGCTCAACTTGAACTTGAAAAGTTTCGATCTGCAAATGGTCGCTTTTCGCAGAAAGGACTTCATTACCACTGGGCTCGATTGATCGAAATGTTATTTTGTGCAGAAAAAATCCAAGAACTTTTGATTGATACAGAATTGCAGGGAACAGATTTGTTTCAGCGTCGGGATCATCATGGAGAAGGAATTGGATTTCTTGAAGCTCCCCGAGGAACCCTGATTCATCATTATCAAGTGGCCGAATCCGGCGAGATCAAAAAATGCAATCTCATTGTTTCAACGACGCACAATAATGAATCGATGAATCGCGCTGTGGCCGAAGTCGCAAGAAAAGTTGTCAGTGGCCAATCTCAAATTACCGAGGGAATGTTAAATCAAATAGAAGTGGCCATCCGAGCCTATGATCCTTGTTTAAGCTGCGCAACCCATGCCCTAGGACAAATGCCTTTGAAAGTTGAATTGGTTCGCGACGGGAAAGTCATTCATGAGCTTATTCGGTAAAATCTTAGTGCAGGCTATTGGCAATCCTTTGCGAAGTGATGATGGCGTTGGACCGCTTTTAATTGAACGCATGAGTGAACGCATGAGTCAGCGTTCAGATGCCTTTTTGAACAAGTCAATCGACTTTGAATGGGTCTATCAACTTCAAATCGAAAACGCTGAACAATGGCGTGGATACGAAAGTGTGATTGTGGTCGATGCCGATTCCAGAGCGACCGATCTCTTCACCTGGCGCGAAATCACTCATCAAGAACAAAGTGCCGCTGTGGCATTGAATTCACATCTGCAGTCACCAGATTGTATTTATCAGCTGATGCGAGAATTTTTTGAGCAAAATTTTTCTTCCACACCGACTCGAGTTTTTGTCCTTGGGATTCAAGCAAAGGTTTTTGATCTTGGCGAAAAATTGAGTTCTCATTCTTCCTTCGCACTTTGCGAAGCGGAAAAATTTCTGATGGGTATTCTTAAGGATCAGAAAAACCCTTTGAAAGCCCTTTAAATCAGCTGTGAAACTCATTTGTGAAACTCATTGAAAAAAACCAAGATTCATGGGTAAATTGATGGGTTGTCAGTTCTTGGCTCACGTCAAACGCAGGTCTTCAAATACCTAGATAGGTTTTTATGTGGAATAAACGAAATAAGTCGATGATGGTTTGTCAGATGGCCTTTGGGCTTTCATTTTATGGTGTCATGGCCATCTTGACTCGGTTTTTGTTAGAGGATTTGCAATACAGCGAAGCTGAAACAATGATGGTGGTTGGTGCTTTTTCTGCAATTGGTCCGTTGTTTGCCGTGGCTGGTGGATTTATTGCTGATAAGTTTCTGGGCGCTTACCGGTCCCTAAGGATCTCTTTCTTTGTTTTTGCATCTGGTTATGCCTTATTAGTTTTCGGTGCAAGTACGACGAACGTTGCAGTGAGCCTGGCTGGCATTGCATTGGCCAGTTATGCCCGAGGCTTGATGTCACCTAGTTACCCAAGTTTATTTAAACGCACTTTTGACAGCCAAGAAAATTTTGAAAATGCATATCCAGTGAATTATTCCGTGAACAATGTCGGAGCTTTTCTGGGACAGTATTTATTTCCGCTATTGGTTTTAGTGACGGGTTTTATGGGAGGCTTTTTGCTGTCCAGTGCCATGGCCACCGTGGCATTGGTGATTCTGATTTCTTTGCGGAAGTCATTCTTTGAACTCGGTGCGCCAATTGACAAGGACCCAGTCAGTGGAAAAAGCTGGTTCGCATTTGCTATCTTGTCTGTATCAATGATTGCTCTGGTCTTCTTCATGTTTTCAAACATGGATTTAGGTAAGAACGTGGTTTATGTCATTGGTGCCGCAGCAATTCTTTATTTCGTTTTTTTATTATTCAAAGCGAATCGTTCAGACTCGTTCAAGATTGGCTCTATTTTAATCATGATTGGTTTGACTACAGCATTTTTTGTTTACTACGGACAAATGATGACTTCCATGACCATGGTGACGATCAATACCATGCGCGGTGATTTATTTGGATTTATTCCAATTGCACCCGAAGCCGCCATGTCGATGAATCCACTGTGGTGTATGGTTGCAGGTCCTTTGATTGCATGGTTTTCCACGAGCCTGGAAAAACGAAACATCAAACCCACTGCAGCGACTCAAGTTGCATTTTCCTTTGTGTTGACAGCCATTGCCTTTGGTATCTTGACATTAGCGGTTAAGAATATCGGAAGTGATGTGATTATTCGCCCAGAAATATTTCTAGTGATTCATTTCTTTCAGGCCTTTGCCGAAGTTGTTGTTGGATCAATGGTCATCGCATTTATCCTGTCCGTAACGCCAAAACATATCGAAAACTTTTCGGTCAGTTTGTTTTCTGTGGCAGTTGCACTGAGTGGTATTGTGGGTGCAGTTTTCTCAACATCAATTGCCTTAGAGAAAGACCAAGTCATCACCCAAGAAATCGTTCGAAATGTTTATGGCGGGTACTTTAGCACACTGACAATTTGGGCAGTGGTCATGGTTGCTGTGGCCCTCATCGCATCTGCAGTTATTCGCAAAATGATCCAGGCAAGTCGGACCCTGTAGTTTAGCGCAGTTCAGTACAGCGGACCCCGCTGCAGTGCCTGATCGCTTCGACACATCAGCAGAGTTGTCGCCAATCTTTTTCCAGCTGTTCGCGATCTGCGGGGTGTGCAATTGAAATGAGTGCTCGAGCTCTTTCGCCGATGCTCTTCCCGTATAAATCGGCAACACCATATTCTGTCACGACAGAGTGAATATGAGCCCTTGTCGTAACGACACCGGCACCTGCTTTGAGTTGCGTGACAATTCGGGAAACTCCTTTTTTAGTGCGAGTCGACATGGCGATGATTGGTTTACCATTTTCCGAGAGCGAGGCTCCGCGAATAAAATCCATTTGGCCGCCCACACCGGAAATAATTTTTGAACCAATGGAATCTGCACACACTTGACCTGTTAAGTCCACTTCAACAGCAGAATTAATTGCAACGACTTTAGAATTCATTGCAATCACAGTTGGATTATTGACAAACCCAGCTTCCAAAAGAAAAAAAGACGGATTGTTGTTCACGTGATTGTAAAGCTTTTGTGTTCCTATCAGAAATGAACAAACGCTGCGACCGGGGTGGGTTTTTTTTTGGCTATTGTTAACAACGCCTGATTCGATCAGTTCTATGATTCCATCACTGCACATTTCAGAATGAATTCCCAAATTTTTATGATGTCTTAATTGCCCCAAAACCGCATTGGGAATGGAACCTATACCCATTTGCAAACAAGATCCATCTTCAACTAATTCTGCAACATATTTTCCAATTTCCAATTCTTCCTTTGAGAGAGGGTGCGTATAGGCCTGAAAAATGGGCCGATCAGTCAGAATGGCACCGTCAATTTCTTGGACAGAGATCAACCCATCACCAAATGTTCTGGGCATTTGAGAATTGATTTCTGCAATCACTTTTGTAGCTGATTCTACTGCCGCTTTTGCGACATCAACACTGGTCCCCAAAGACACTATACCATTGTGATCTACAGAAGATGTTTGAATAAAGGCCCAGTCCAAAGGAATTTTTTTTTGTCGAAACAGATGAGGTATTTCTGATAAAAAACACGGAATATAATCCACTCGATCAAAATCTATGAGGGGTCGCATGTTTGCGCCCACAAAAAGATTTTTGACTCGAAATGAATTTTTATATTCGGGCCCTGCGTAATCGATTCGGCCTTCGCTATGTAAATGATAAAATGTAACATTTTTTAATTGCTGAGCCCGTGCTAAAAGCATTGCAATCAATGTATTTGGTGTCGCAGCACCACCATGAATAAAAATATTGTCGCCTGACTTAACCTGAGCAATTAATTCAGCTGCTGGGGGAATGAAAACTGAATTTGGCATATGCTCTACCTTTCTTGAAGAGAACCATCCACTAAAACAATTTTTTGCTTTGCCATTGCTGCAAAATCCGTATCATGAGTAACGTAAATGACAGTGGTCTTTCGAGTTTGAGTTAACTCAGACAAGATTTTCATGACCGTAAGACCATTTTGCGAATCCAAATTTCCAGTGGGTTCATCTGCAAAAATATATTTTGGTCCCATAATCAAAGCTCGTGCAATAGCTACTCGCTGTTGTTCCCCTCCAGACATTTCTTTGGGAAGTCGATTGATTTTTTCCTGTAAACCAAATTGTGCCAACAGATCAGCTGCCGCATTTTTCAACTTGATATGGCATTTTGTGCGACGAGCGGGCATTAAAACATTTTCCATCGCAGACAGTTCCGGAAGAAGATAATGAAATTGAAAAATAAAACCCATGTGCAAATTACGAAATTCATGAAGTTCTTTTTCTTTCATTAAGCTGACTTCAACATCATCAAAAAATATTTTTCCTGATGTTGGCTCATCTAAGGTACTCATTGAGTACAGCAGTGTTGATTTGCCAGAACCCGATCTGCCAGTGATAGAAACAAAAGACCCGTCTGCGATCTCAAAACTGATATCATGTAAGACTTCCTGTGGAGGTATCCCAAAAGATTTGGTCAAGTTGCAGACTTTAATCATTCTCCACTCCGAATAATATCAATAGGCCTTAATTTTCCAGCAGCACGGGCGGGAAGATAGGACGATACGACAGCACTGGCGACGGCCATGA
>JBKCTJ010000275.1:0-1582 GCA_046318875.1 Pseudobdellovibrionaceae bacterium
GACATAAATAAATACTGGGCGAGAAAGCGGGTAATAAGTTCCATTTTCAACAGTAGCTATGGTTGGCAAAACACCTTGTGAGTTTTTTTCAGAAACAATTGAGAGAGCTGTTATTTTTTTTGTATTTTCACCGTAATAAGAAAACGGAATGTATCCCAAAGAATATTTATCAGTGGAAACACCTTGAACAAGAGTATTGTCATCTTCAGACGGGCTGTAATCAGCTCGACTTGCACGAGCTTTGTGATTAATTGCTTCAGTGAAATAATCAAAGGTTCCTGAATCTGTACCAGCTCCGAAAAGTTTCATTTTTTCTTTTGGCCATTGAGGGTTTACTTGATCCCAGGTCATGATTTTACCTTGAGCATCAGGGCCCCAAATTTTATTTAACTCTTGGACAGTGATTGATTTTAACCAATTGTTTTTTGGATTCACAACAATGGCGATGGCATCATAAGCAATTGGAAGTTCGAAAAATTTAATTCCCGCAGCCCTGCAAATTTCCAGTTCCGCAGTCGTAATGGGACGAGAGGCATTTTGAACATCCGTTTCACCACGGCAGAACTTTTTAAATCCGCCACCAGTTCCCGAACTTCCTACTGTGGGTTTGATTGTATTTTTCTTAGAAATTTGAAATTCTTCAGCCACTGCAGCCGTAATTGGAAACACAGTGCTGGAACCGTCCGCTTTAATCACTGCAGATTGCGCAAATGATTCTTTAGAAACACTCAAAACAGAAAATGCCACCAATAAAAAGCAATGAGCAAATCGAGTCAAAGCCATGTCATACCCCTTTGTTTTTCTTATCAATTTAGCCTGAATGACTTGGGATGTTTCGTTAGGAATTAGTTAGTATTCAGGACCTAGGTCAAACCAGAGAAAAAGCGGTTGAATTGATCACTTTGACCTTAAGGCAAAAGTTTTAAATTCTTTGCAGCATAAATCAATAAAGTGTGGGGTAAAGCGATGGCTGAAATGACCACAATTGTCCACTTCAACAAAGACTCATCCAAAGCGTTGGTCAAGGAAGGAAAAATCATCAATAGAACCGGTACGGAGAGTATGGGAATCAACCAGTAAGGAAGCATACTTTTTAAATCCACATCAATACCTGCTATAAAAAAATTCATCATATGTTTCACAGAGTGAACAAAACAAAAATAAATCCCCAATGCGTATAAAGGATGCAAATAGTAAAATAAAATACTTAAAACTAGGGGTTCAAGACTCAATGTTTGCCATTCTTTTTTCTGGAAAACCCACTCACCAACTCCGATGACCGCATAAACAACACTCAAAATAATTGCGAAGTGACCCAAATACCACAGGACAAAAGTAAATTGTTCAAGGAGCTGTACATCGTAAATGACCTTGGCAAGCTCAATGGATGTATCAGGTTGAATCCCAAACGGAATGCAAAACGGGATAAGTAATCGGGCCCCGAATTCAACAGAAGTCTTTAAAGTTCCATCAAACCTTTTCGACATATCGCTTTGTGCAAAGTGAAAACATGAATAGACGACGAAAAAAATAAATGCCATCTCAGGTGCGATCATCCATGCAGCGACCATCGGTAGAACTG
>JBKCTJ010000276.1:0-11482 GCA_046318875.1 Pseudobdellovibrionaceae bacterium
CTTCAACTTCAGATGTGCTCTTGGCAAAAACTCGTTTATCTGGATCAAATAAAAATTCTGTTGCTGGATCTAATTTAAACTTTGGGTCCGCCAAATGGGTTTTCACAAACTGCAATCGTTCCTTCATTCGAGCCTGCACGATGGCATGGGCATCCAAAATGAATTTGCAGTTTTTATTGGACAACTGAGAAAACAAATTCTTCATCTGATCTTTGATCTTTTCAACATCGCTTTGAAGTAAATAAATTTTAGATGCATCCAAAGATTTCACGTATTGGTCCACGACCCGAGGTTGTATGACATCTCTGTCTTTCAAGGAAAACTTGACGTGATTGGCTAAGTAGACTTCTTGAATGGGTGTGACATATTCACATGTTAATCCATCATCTCGCATTTGCGCAGCACCAGTCGTGCCTGTGAGAATCGTCGCCAACGCTAAAAAAATCGGTAAGGAACTGCGGGGATTGGTTCTTTTCATTTCAAGAGGCCTTTCACTTTGCACATTGTATCGGGTCAATTGATATCGGATCAATGTTCCTCCAGATTAACAGAATTCCAGATGATGCCTAGGGATGACTCGAAACAACGAATGATGATATCAAAAACCAAGACCGAAGACTTGCTTCCCCACCATGAGAACAAAGTCCACGCACAGCATAAAGTCTTGAAAAGATTTAAATCAATAAAGGGCAAAGCAGGTATTAGCCAAAGAGATCAAGCTGCGATTGAGGGTCAAAAGTATCTACAAAAGTGTCGTTTAAACCAACTTCATGTTTTACGAATTGGCCTTGATGAGTTTCAATCATAAAAAAAGACATCTCAGGATAATCTTTTTTCAGTCTTCGCATTTCTTCAAAAATAGACTGAATGTTTTTAGGATCATCATCGGACATTCCAAAACGATGGTGATCAGAATATCCATAGGTCTCGATCGCTTTTTCAACACTTGCGCGCATCGCTTTTTGTTTCAATGCAGCAGTTGACAATTGCAAGAACTCATCTCCAAGGGATTTCCTCGTTTGAAGATGACTCACAGGAAAAATACTCAAATAATTAGGCTGTGAAGGTAAATAGCCTTTTTTCACAAACTCATCAATACCACTTTTAAATGTTTCAGGGTGGTGCCCACGCGCAGTGATCACAGATACAGGACGCTCGTTAAAAACTGCATGGTAAAAACAATCCCAAGAAGGACCTTTCCACAACATATCTGGCTCAGCTAAAATTTTCTGAACATCTTGAACAAAAGTCTGAGATTTTAAATTGAGACGAATCATTTCTTCAGGGCTCAGATCTCGGAAATGACGAAACGAACCCTGGGGTTCTTCAAAGCGAACTTCAAAATCTGCATAGAAACCTGATTTGCCAATGGTGCCATGAACTTCGGCCCACTCACCACTTGAAATCAGTAATTCTGTCCCTGTTATCTTGTGAAACAAAACCATGGGAGTTGTTAAAAAAGCGATATTATCGTCGAAATCAAAAAAATAAAAACTGCGACCACCCAAATGATAGTTTCGATCAGCTTCTCGCGAACGGGTATGACCAATTTCGAGCTGTCCCTTGAAATCTTCGCTTATTTTCATAAAAGACCCATACCACGAATTGAATGCAGTTTCCATGGTTCTGGCAGAACACGTTTTTTTTACAATTTAGGCTTTTGCTCGGCGCTTGACCACCACTTTTGCTTCTCCCAGGGGAGACAGCGGAATGACGACGGCCTTTTTAGCTTTAGCTGCTTCTGCGGCTTTCTTAGTGGCTGCTAAACCTCTCGGAGCTGCTTTGGGCTCTGACTTTGGTGCCGCTTTCGAAGTTGATTTCTTGGCCGATTTTTTAGCTTTCGCAAGGCTTGTCGCCATCTTAGGAGCTAAAATTTCCACAGCCTTTTCTAAAGTGATGGTCGTTTCCGTTTCCCCTTCGGGAAGGGATCCATTCACTTTTCCGCATTTCACATAGACACCATAGGGCCCATTGAAAAGTTGGACAATTTCACCAGACTGGGGATGAGGCCCCAAATCTTTCAAAGCGGCTGCACGGCCGCGTCCTTTTTTAGGTTGATTTAAAAGCTCCAGAGCTTCGGCAAAAGTAATTTCAAATAAAGACATGGATTTTGGAATCGATCTAAAATCACCGTCATGAACAATATAGGGGCCGAATCGCCCCAGGCCCGCTTTTACATCTTTTTCACTGGTTGGGTGCTGACCCAAAAGTTTAGGCAACGATAACAATTCCAAAGCTTGAGTCATATTCACCAAGGCTGGATCTGTATTTGGTGGCAAGGACGCTCGCTTTGGTTTGTCGTTTTCTTCGGTGACCTCACCTAATTGCACATAAGGACCATAGCGCCCTGTCAACACATACACAGATTGTCCCGAAACCGGGTCCTTTCCCAGAGCATCGGCTCCATTGATTTTTTGTTCAACGATTTTTTCCGCCCGCTCTTTCGTAAAATCACCAGGGGACTCAGCATCTGGCAAAGTAGCACTAACAGATTCGCCCTTCACTTGAGTTGTCAGGTAAGCCCCATAGCGACCGACATGAAAGGTGTAATCTGACAATCCTTCAAGGGTGACTGTGCGAGCTTCTTGCGGATCAATTTTTTCAGATTGATCTTCAACTTGGGACCTCAAACCCTTTGGTCCCAGATAAATAGTTTTTAGATACTTTTCCCATTCCATTTCACCGTCAGCAATAACGTCCAGGGATTTTTCCATCTCTGAGGTAAATCCTAAATCCACATACTGAGGAAAATAATTTTTCAATAATTTAGTCACAACCATCGCCGTGAATGTTGGTGCTAATGCCGTCGCATTTTTTCTGACATAACCGCGATCGATAATCGTTCCAATAACTGAAGCGTAGGTTGATGGACGACCAATACCCTCTTTTTCCATGGTTTGAACGAGGGATGCTTCCGTGTATCTTGCCGGGGGCTTTGTTTCATGGTCGGTCGGTGTTAATTTTTTATTTTTCAAGGGATCTTGAACAACTAATTTCGGAAGTCTGACTTCACGCTCGGCCAATTCTGCATCTGGATCATCACTTCCTTCAACATAGGCACGTAAAAATCCTGGGAATTCGATGGTCATGCCCGATGCGCTAAAAATCGCTTCATCAGCTTTAATTTTTACAGACACTTGTTTTTGTAAAGCATCCGTCATTTGACAAGCGACGGTTCGCTTCCAAATCAAATCATACAATTTAAATTGTGGCCCAACCAACCCTGTCTCATCTGGGTCGACAAAAACTTGCCCCGCTGGACGAATGGATTCATGGGCTTCTTGTGCGCCTGTTGCTTTTTTCCCGTCGTAAACACGAGGTGCTGGGGGTAAAAAATCTTTGCCATATTTTTTTTGGATACAGGCACGAGCCGCTTGAATAGCTTCCGCTGATAAGAACGTGGAATCTGTTCTCATGTAGGTAATGAAACCTTGTTCATAAAGTTTTTGCGCAACTTGCATCGTCTCCCGCGAACTTAAACCCAATTTTCGATTGGATTCCTGTTGCAGAGTGGAAGTAATAAAAGGTGCTGCTGGTCTTCGGGAAACTGGCCGTTCTTCAACCTCTTGAACAACGAAGGCTTTGTTTTGAATTGTAGCTTTAATGTCCTTGGCCTTTTTTTCGTCCAACAACATGAAATTTTTTGAAGCTAACAAACCAGTCTGTGAATCGAAATCTTTACCAGTCGCAATTCTTTGACCTTGGTAAGAGTGAAGTTTTCCTTCAAATTCCACTTTGTCTTTTTCAAAGTCTGCAGAAATTCCCCAGTAAGCGGATTTCTTAAAGCGCAGTCTTTCATTTTCGCGCTCGACGATCAGACGAACTGCCACACTTTGCACACGTCCCGCAGACAAACCGTAAGCAACTTTTTTCCACAACAGGGGAGAAATCGTATAACCTACCAAACGATCTAAAACCCTTCGGGCTTCTTGGGCTTTCACCAAGTTGAAATCAATTTCCCTGGTGTCTTTCAAAGATTTTTTAATGGCATCTTGAGTGATCTCGTTAAAAACCATTCGCTTGGTAACGACTTTCGGTTTGAGCACTTCGACCAAATGCCAACTGATGCTTTCACCTTCGCGGTCTTCATCGGTTGCGAGATACAGTTCTGTTGCTTCATCTAATTTATCACGTAAATTTTTGACAACCTTGGTTTTATCTTTGGGAACACAATAAATGGGTTCAAAATTGTGATCCACATTCACACCCAGTTGCGCCCATTTTTCTTTTTTGAATTTTTCTGGAATGTCTTTGGAAGATTGAGGTAAATCCCGAATATGGCCCATACAAGATTCGACAATATAATCTTTACCCAAAAATTTTCGGATGGTTTTCGCTTTTGTGGGAGACTCGACGATAACTAGCTTCATTATACTGATGAATCCTTTTGAATGTGGTGCAGCGTTAATCGCACCCTTTAAGATGAAGAGGTTTTAACCATTGCGCAAGTGTCATTTTTGACTTTACGCCCCCAAATGAAATGCTGATGATAAAATCAACGAAATGACTGATGATTTTATCATCATGAAAAAAATCAACCAGCTGAAAGCCGCCGACGTCAAAAATCTAAAATTTATTTTTACTGATATCGACGACACCTTAACAAATGACGGCAAACTGCTTCCAGAGGCCTATGACTTGCTTTGGCAACTTTCCCGATCGGGATATCACGTTGTGCCCATCACAGGGCGACCTGCAGGCTGGTGCGAAATGATTGCTCGTCAGTGGCCTGTTGATGGAATTGTGGGCGAAAATGGAGCTTTTTATTTTCGCTACAATGAGAATAAAAAAACAATGAAAAGAAATTTTTTCTTCGATGAAAAAACGCGAACCGCAAACCATAAAAAACTCCACCAGATCCGCAAAGATATTTTAAAATCAGTTCCCCTAGCTCAAGTGGCCGGCGATCAGTTTTCCAGATTATTCGATTTGGCCATTGATTTTGCTGAAGACATAGAACGCCTTCCACAAAAAGACATTCAAAAAATCGTGCAGCTTTTTGAATCCCAGGGGGCCGTAGCCAAAGTCAGCTCCATTCATGTCAATGGCTGGTTCGGTGATTATGATAAATTAACGATGACTTTGAAGTTTCTAAAAGAAGAATTTGGATTGAATTCAGACCAAGCCAAGAAACAGAGTTGTTTTTTTGGCGACTCCCCCAACGATGAACCGATGTTTGCATTTTTCCCTTTGAGTTTTGGCGTCTCAAATCTAGTTGAATTTCAAGATCAATTAAAATCACTTCCTACTTTTATTTGTACAAAAAAAGGAGGCCTCGGTTTTACCGAAGCCTCGAAGCTGATTTTATCATTTTAAAATAAGCTCAAACTGATCAAGTCAGGGCCAAAA
Organism: Pseudobdellovibrionaceae bacterium; assembly: GCA_046318875.1. Lineage (GTDB taxonomy): Bacteria > Bdellovibrionota > Bdellovibrionia > Bdellovibrionales > Bdellovibrionaceae > JBKCTJ01. The sequence goes on from JBKCTJ010000276.1 coordinate 5,350, forward strand.
CTATTTTGGACAGATTCGAGACTTTTCTTCAGCAGTGATTTCAAGGCCTGAAATTTTCTGAAAGTTTCGAATGCGATTCATGATCGATCCATATTTTGAAAGGTTGCCTTTATCACCAACATTGTCTGCCCAATATTCTGCGGCATCATTACCAGACATGTCACAAAACTGGCGAAGTGCATAAGCAGAAATTTCCCCTGAAGCGTGCCATCCATTCCAGCAGTGAACAAAAACAGGACCTTTTGGTGCTGCTGTGCTTTGAGATTGAATCACTTGATGGATTGCTCGCAAAGTGTCTTCAGCCGGTTTTGCACGAAATCCTGAATGAACATAGTGGATTGAATTATTTCCACAAGACAGGGTCTGAGGCCCTGTGAAGTTTGTTGGGTACAAGTAAACCGCTCCTGAGAACCCATCAGTACAAAGCGCTTGCAATTGATTTGTACGAAGTTGAATTTGGCCACCTGAACCGCCACCGCGATAGAGAACTCGATCTAAAACTGGTCTAAAATCTCGCAAACCATGAAATCTTTCTCGTGAGCCTTCCACCACTGATGAAAGCTGAGAAAGCCTGAGTGCATGAGAAAACACTTGTTCACAAGAAACCACCAGTGCCAAAAAAATCATTACGTTTTTTAATTTCATTTCTTTCCCTTGAGTTAAAAAAATCATCTAAATTCATTTCCAGATTCTTGTAATATTCGGGCCGTCACACGATTTGCGACTCGCAAAACAACATCTTTAAATAAATCTTGATTACTAACAACAGCTGTGATGTGAGGAAGGCTAATTTCTGCTCCCTGGCTCCCGTGAAACAAACCCATAAAGTAAGCGTTGAATAATGCCAGTTCCCTCTTTTGTTTGCCCGAATATTCAATGTCATCGCCACCTTTGACTCGAATCAAAAAACTTGCTTCATGAAAGTTTGCTACACCAGAAAGTGGACCGATATCATCTGTCGTAATTCTTAGCGCCAAGCCGTATCGATCAGCTGGTGATTGTTGAGGGCTATCGATGATCGCTTCCCAACCAGAACGTTCTGTATTTTGCTTGAATTCAATAACCACCCGCTGGGTTTCATTATTCACCATGAGTTCAACTGAGAGTAAAAATCGCTGCATAGCTGCACTTCCGCCGGTCTCGCGAAAGGGAATTGCAATATCTAAAATCTGAAATCGATCACCGAGGGTTGTTTTCAAAGAGTTTTTCATCATTTCAACAAGTGTATTTTTAAATCCATCCCTGTCGCCGCGATTTCGATTGAATCGAACCAGATTTAGAAATTCTGGTTTCATGTTTTTGGTTGTAAATTCCAAGAGCTCTTCGTTTTTTTTCTTAAACAAACTTTTTTTAAACTTTCCTTCATCATTGGTCCTGTTTTCTGCATAGAAATTAATTTTCCGACGAATTTGTTCGGGTGTCCGTTTTAGATTTGCAGTGATAAATTCAGGAACAGGCATCGGAGTACCACGCCTTAAACCATTCACATAAGCCTGGACCAATTCAGTTTCAAATTGCTGATTCAAGTCCAAATCTTTGGCATTTGCTTTTAAATACATGACGTATCTTGAAAAATCTAAGGTCATGATTCCCACACCAACTTCATCTAAATCTACAACACGGTAAGTGTTTGTATCACGACGAGGACCATAGACTTCGGCTTGAGTATTAAAGTTTCCATTATGGGGATCACCAACGACAATGCCTAAATGTCGAAAAGCACTTAACCCTTCAACATTTTTCAAAAGCTCTGCGACCATCATCCGCACTGTGGATGGAGTTTGCGACCGAATATATCTATCCAAAGAATTGGCACTTGAATTATCCACCCGAGTGTTGAACCCAGGAATCAATTGTGGTTCAGGTTTAATTCGCGAATTTTGAACCAAGTGAGTGACATAACGAATCACATCCGGATGCATATTGAACGGTTCAATTCCCGCTGGAATAACACCACGAGCATTGATGATCGGCAAAGTTGACAACAACAACCTGTCGCAACGAACTGCTTGGGCCTGCGAGACAGTTGAAGAAAAAACACCAACACTCAAAACAAAAACAGACCAAGGAAAACGATAATGAAAGTATTTTTTAACTGAATTCATTTTCACAGGGCCCTCTGGAAAAAGTTGAATAAGGCCTGATAAGTTTGAGGTGCCGCTTGTCTTGGAATTTCAATTGTCACCGGCGCCATTAACTGAACCCCTTGACCGGCTTGTTGTTGGAAAACTGTGGTTAAGAAAATTCTACCTGTGTCTTTATTTAAAATCCAAAGATCCCGGCCATTCGTCGTTCGAAGCTCTTGATTTGCACTTGCCGTAAAAGGCGAATCAACAACGACTGGAGCCGCATTCTCCCGAAACATCGCTTCAAAAATGGCTATTTTTTCCGATTCAACAATCATCGTATTTTGCCGGACAATTTGAGCTAAATCTGTTCGAGCATGTTGAGCGATTTGATTCATCACCACAACTTGTTGAGCTTGATGTTGAGCTATGTGTTGAACAGGCTGAGCTGGCATTGCTAAGCTTAAAACACCGAACATCGCACCCCATTCAATGCTTTTCCAAACAATTTTTTTAGGGAGCATTCTAAATAAAAACTCTTGGAGCCTTCGCAATTGACCAGACAATTGGAGTCTGCGAAATTCATAGCCACCTAATTTTAAAGATGCCATTTCATCCGGACGAATATGTTCAATCCAACCTTCTGATCTGTTAAGACGAGTCACGAGCCTACCTGAAATGACTGATGGAAATGAGACTGTCTGATTCAATTCTAAATGACGATCACCAAATAATTTTTGCAGTTGTTCGATGGCTTTTGGAGATAAACGAAGGGTCGCAGGATCAAGGGGACGGCCATCGATTTTTTCTCGCTCTGCGGCTCTATCTAAAATTGAAATTTCAGTTAACTTATATGATGTAAACACAGTGACATCTTCTTGACGCAACAGGTTTATTTGCGACCGTCGCCCGTCTCCTTGATAAGTGAGGACCAATGTTCTTTCATTGCTGGCAGCGACATCAAGCATGCTCAAGGGAATTCCCAATTCCATCTCACCTTTTTCAAAAATGTCTTTCCTTGAAAGCTGAATGCTGCCATTCGAGCCAAGCATCATTAACAGTTTGCTGAACTGATCATTTTCGCTGAGCTGATCCCAACGATGTTGAATAATATCCTGGCTACCCAGGGCAGAATTTAAAACGGCATAACAGCTATTCGCTGATACGAATTCCACATGTCCTAATATAAGGCTAAATAAAATCCATTGGACAAACCATATCATACCTTTGGATAATTCAATAATCGGACCGAACTTTTAAAAGTCTGCCACAAGGTTCTTCAAAACCACCCTAAGTGTTTTAAATCCTTATCATTTGAATATTGGATATCTAAAAATAGAAGAAAATGGAAATTGGCGATGTCTACTCAATGGCCAACATCTCAACTCAAAACAAATACGATTCCAACAAACTTTGTGACAAACAATTTTTGGCTGTGTCTTCATGTTCGACAGCGTTTCTTCGATCTGCATGATCTGAGCCCTATTCAAGCTGACTATTTCAAGGAATACTCTGTGCATCAGTTTCAGACATGAAGAAAACTCTGTCGTATTTGATTTTGTACCTTGTTTCATTCGTGGCTTCTGTTGGTTTTGCTCAAACCAACCTTGAACTCAAAATTCAAACTCTGGTTGATGGTTCTGCGATCACCTTGACTGAAGGCCTTGATGAAACGGGTCTGAAAGTTGTCCGCGTTTCTGTTAATGGACTCGTTGTCGATACAGTCCGTCTGTCAGGAGCTCAAGCAGGAACTCAAGAAGAAACACTTTCAAATCTTGCCGAGGAGACTCAATTCAGAAATCTTCGACAAGATTATTTAGTGAATGCCTATAAGGCATTCAAAAGTCTTCAACATGAAACCATCTTAGCTTCTGCGGACGAAAATACGACTATCACGGCAGAAATCAAAAGTTCAAATTTGGCAGCAGATGAACCTGTGGTCGCAGCGAAGAAACATTTTTTACAAAACATAAAAACAAAAATTTGGACTCCCCTTGTTCAAGCTTTCTACCAAATGAAAGCAGATCAAAAAAGTGTACTGATGGCACAAAATGAATTTGGTTTAGCTATGCACGCTCAGTTTGCTCCTTCTTTTGTAATCAATAAATTTGGTCTGGGGTATTTGCTAGGAATTGGTTTAGATATTGGTTACAATCGTCAACTTCGTAAAATCATGATTAGCTTTTATGAAATACATGGAAAATCTTCCGGTGGATTTTCAGTTGATGCATCCGTGGGAGCTGGCTTTGGCGCTTATTTCCGGGGTGGGCCTGATTCGGCCAACCGAGTCACTGCATCCCAAAGCGGATTGGGAAGGGCACTCGGAATTGCCACAGGTCGAGAACGCAGATCCGGTCAATATACAAATCTAGGTGTTTTTGTTGCTTCCTTACTTCAAGAAGTTGCTCCGCCTCGTTATGTGAATATACAAGGTCAACTCAGCATGGGAATCAATCCGATTCCAGGTGTGTTGATGATCAACTCCGTTGCAAACGGCTGGACGTTTGGTTTTCATAATCCAATGGTCTTTTTTGAAAAAGTCGGTGAACAGTACAATCGGATGAGCGATTGGATCACAGCATTTTGGGATCAAGCAGGAAAAAATAATCCCAACATCACTTTGCCTAGAGCAGGATCATCGGGAATGCTATCTTGTCATTCAGTTTTATAATGACCGTGGCTAAAAAATAAAGATCTTGAGAATAACAATCTTGAAGTGGATGCCTTGGGTGAAGTCATCCATCAAGAATTTTTAGTTGATCACGATCTCTTTTTCTTTTTTACTTTTGCCCGAGGATTGTGGCTCTTATTTTTTTTCCTTTTTCTAGAAACACGTTTTGCGTGGTGTTTTGCACCTTTTGATCTATCGATTTTTGGCATTTGAATTCTCCTTATTTTCTTCTCTTATTTTTAATTTTTTATTTCTTTTCCGTCGTGTCCGCTTTGAGCAAAGCTGCAAACGGATTATTAAACGGCTGATTCGGATTCGGTCGCTGTGGTGGGTTATTCATGGTCGCTGATCTTTGATCCCGCTGATCACTCCCTTGCTGAGGTTCATTTTTTTCGGGTCCTCGGCTATCAGGAAAGCGATTTGTCCTTTGTCTTGGATCTTTACCAGACAAAACATCTTTATACTTTTTCTCGGCTAAAACATCTTTCGAAGTTTTAAACATCACCTTTGGTGGTGGTGGCGGCGGAGGTGGCTGTGCAGCTTGTCTGACTGGCTGTTCAGGCCGTCGATTTTGCTGCGGTCGAGGTGGACGAGGCGCCCCCCCTGTTGCAGTTCCCGCATTATTTCCAACAGGTTTTCCGTTCATTTCACGGTTCGGATTTCCGTTTTGTGGCGGACGACGATTTTGATGACCATCAGTTCGAGGCTGCTGCGGTTGTCTTGGTCGCTGAGGTCGCTCAGCCGATTCAGTTCGCGCACGAAATTCCGTGCGTTTTTCCATTTTCATTGAAAGCGCAATTTGATTTCGATCTAAATCAATTTTGATTACTTTGACTTTAACTAAATCGCCGGGGCTGACCACTTTTTTTGGATCATCAATAAATTCATGGGACAATTCAGAAATGTGGACCAAACCATCTTGGTGAACACCGATATCGACAAAAGCTCCGAAATTAGTGACATTCGTCACAATTCCGGGACAAATCATGTCTTGTTTTAGATCTTTCACTTCAAATATATCATCGCGAAATGAAAATGCTTTGAATGGATCACGTGGATCACGCCCTGGTTTTTCCAATTCCTTGATGATGTCATCAAAAGTAAATTCACCGACAAGCTTTGCCCACTTGGTTCGATGTTCTAAAAGTTTTTTTGCGCCTTCGCCAATCAAATCAGAAATTGAAACACCCAGATCCTGGGCCATGTCTCGAACTGCAGGATAACGTTCAGGGTGAATTCCAGTGGCATCTAAAACAAACTTTCCTTGTTGAATTCTCAAAAAACCCGCTGCTTGTTCAAAAGCTTTGGTTCAAAATTTTGGAACTTTCATCACTTCACTGCGGTCTGAAAAAAGTCCATTTTCTTTTCGATAAGCAATAATTCCATCAGCCAAAGC
>JBKCTJ010000277.1:0-9112 GCA_046318875.1 Pseudobdellovibrionaceae bacterium
TCTGGAAACGCAGATCCTTGGCAGGCAAAATCAAAAACTGACTGCGACCCGCATATCCGAAACCAACCGAAGAAACTAAACACAAACTAAAAATAGAAATGAAATGTTTCATACTTTATTTTATCATAGGTTTTTTAAGAACCCAGTGGAAATTTTGTGGTGCTAGATTTCTAGATAAAAAATACAGCGCCGCACCCGTGAGTCGTCCAAAATTTGCCATTCAACACCTCCACTAAGGTCCAGGTGGGCCTTTGATATATGTTCCCACCACACCACATGTTCTTCTAGTCTAAGGATATCTAGGGAAGGCTAGAAGCCTGAATTTCAATTCAAATGTAATTTTTTTGATCGGCAAGGAGGCTGAACATGAAAGTTTTAACTCTGATCTTCGTTGCTCTTAGCTCCCTTCCTACTCGCTTGCATGCAACCGCCAAGCAAACCGCTAAAAATAAAATAGATTTTCTTTTTTACTCTGCACCCAATCCGATCAATTGGAAAACTCCAACAACACTCGTGCGTACGACAATGAAAAACTATTTAGCTATTGTTGATCCAAAAGCTTTAGAAAGCTTGATGCAATTTTCACCTGAAACTGAAAACTCTTCAAAATCAGAGCAAGAAACTGATATGGACCGGCAATTCTCCCAAGTATTCGCTTTGCTCGAAAATGAAAAGCGGGGCGGAGGCGCAGGCGTAGTGACCTACCCTCACGGAATTTCCCACGTTAATGTGCGCCTCCAATGCGAAGGCTCAGAGGAAATTCTTCTTGGGATGACAGGCGAAGAACCAAACTCATATTACCTCCGTAAGCTCCTGTTTGAGGGTGGTTCTATGGAAACAATTGCAGAAAATACTCGAGGTCGATTTTTTACAAAAGATGAAGTGAACCAGTGGCTCCCCTACATGAAGTCCTCCGGAATGATGCATCAGTTGTCTTATTTGATCAGCAATCAAAACTGCAACCAGATTCAAAAATACTTAGCAGCCTATAAAGATTTTAAACAAAATTTAATTTATGGAGGTTTAGGAACAGAACCACTTTCTGGAGTTGGTGCGGGATGTTCAGCCTTTGCAATGAGTGTCATGAAAGTGGCGGGACTTTATGAACAAACTTTTGAACATCACTTTACCAGAAGCCTGCGAATTTCGAATAAAATGTTTAATTTCCCGGGCAACAAAGCGGAAGTCGATGTTTACGATATACTTTGGGATAATGATCTGACCTGGGCATCTGAAAATGAACCACATCAAATAATTCATTTTTGGGATCCCCAGCTCATGTATGATTGGACAAAAGCAGTCGGAATGGGAACATTAAAGTGGTATCAAAACTATAAAGTCACCAAGGATCAAAATTCGATCACCATTGAAGTGAATGCTGAAAAAATTCCACCTCCAAAAACATTTGTTCACAAGCCACAGCATATTGAAAAAATAAAAGCCGAAGTGAATCGGCTTTGGAATTAAATTTTTATCTTTATTGAGATCTTTAAGATCTTTTATTTTTGTGCGTAGTTCGCAAGAAATATCCACATCAGTTCCGCAGCAGCTGGTCCCTTGACATCTGCATATTGGCCCGCTTGCCCAGCTCCACACCAAGCATGTGCTAATCCCTCAACTTTAACTTGAGCGATTTTGACACTACCTGATCCACCAAAATACAGACTCGTATAATTGTATCCATTTGCATCTTGCTGTTTTGTGCTGATCAAAGTCGTTGATTGGGAATTATTGTCTTTTCCATCATCAAGCAAATCATTCATGTTCGAAAACTGGGTTACGACATTGTCTGCATTGATTGGATTTACAAATTGATCCTTCGTTCCGTGAATGACGATCACAGCCCCTGGCTTCACAGGCGCTCCAGTGCAATTGACCGCCTTCTGAGCCGTCACATTTAAATCTTGATTCGACCCGCTGCCAGTCACTGAATGTGCTTCAGATTCAGAAGTTGCAGCCATGTATTCTAAACCGGAGTGAACTCCCAACCCAGTGAAAAGATCTCGATGGCAAGCAAACAAATTAGATGCAAGAGCTCCTCCAGCTGACAAACCACCAACAAAAACATTCTTACGATTTACATTATTTTCAGAAAGAACCTGTTCGGCCATTCCCTTGAGGATAGACAACTCTGCAGAATCTCGCTCTTGGTTCTCCGGCTTAAACCAATTCCAGCATTTCCAAATATTGTTCGAGTAATCTTGCTCGGGAAAAATAGCGATAAAACCATACTTCTCAGCAACTTTCATCAGACCTGTTTCACCACTAAAAGCTGTCGCATTTTGAAAACATCCATGAAGCATCATGAACATTCCATTGGCTTTTCCTTCAACTAAATTTTTTGGAATGTAGACAAAATAATTTCTTTGTCCATAGTCATTAGAAAATGTTTTTCTAATTAAATTTTGTGTAGCTGAATTATTTGATCCTGCACCTGGAGACAGTGTTGAACCATTGCCAGGAAGAACAAAACCTGGAAGACCAGGAAAACTTGGACCTGTGCCTGTGCCAGAGCAGTCCATCAAAACAGGAATACAAAATGGATTCGCTGATATTTGTGCGAAAGCAGTTTGATTTGCAAACGATCCAAACGTTAAAAGACCAACGATCAAGAAAAAACGACTCATTGAAACCCCCCAGGGCTAACCTTCAATTGTTAGCCCCGTAGAATTCCCATATCACAAGACGGATTGGCAAACCTTTTTTGGTGATCTCAACATGTGGGGCCCCTCAAACGGAGTCAGCGCAAGGCCCTCTGCTATGGATATCACACTAAGGCGATAGTTCTTACTTAAGAAATGATTTGAATGAAGAAGAGTAATTTCAACTGTATATCGCTGTCCTTGGCGGCCAGAAAACTGGATAAAATTAACATGTGAAAAAACATGAGAAGTGTAATTGGCATGACCGTCTGCAGAAGTCACTTTCGCCGCGAATTGATCCAAGGAATACTCGGGAGTCACTACAAGAGTGATCAGTTGATTTTCGGATGCAACAAAAGAGAATACATCTTTTTCATATTTTCCAGACTGTAAATCGATTCTCCCGCTCACAAGAAAACTTCCATGATTATCTGTCATTTTTTTCGCAAAATCTTCGGAATAAGATTCGACCAAATCAAAACTTCGCGAACTGACACCATCATAATCCACATTGATTTTTCGCTGAACTTTTCCATTGAGAAGGTATTCGCCATTTTGATTCCTCGAAAACCCATGAGCACCCATGGGTCCAAGTGGTCCTAACGGCCCCACTGGCCCCAGGGGACCGAAGGGCCCTAAAGCAGTTAACAAGCCTCCTGCTCCTAGGTGACTCAAATGGCCTAACTGTGCGTTGAGTAACCGAATCGCAGGCTCCGACAAAGGTCCTTGGTGACCCAAGGGACCCGATGCACTCAAGGGTCCACCGTTTTTTGTTTGGTATTTCGAATACTCAGACCAATCACCAACTCGGTCCATCATCACAGCAGGATTCCATGAATTATTTCCAATGGGTCCTAAAAGACCAAGAGGCCCATAGGCTCCCAAGGGACCTAATAATCCTAAAGGACCCGCAGGATTCAGCAGACTCTTTGCTTGTATTTGCGATGCCAGATTTAATTTGGGAATGATCTCTGAAAGTCGAGACTTCGAACTTAAAACAGACCCCGTCGATAAAGCGAAATCCCTTTGTGCGTAGCTCATGTTCACATGGCACAAGAAAATTCCAAAACCGATTACTCTACAAAATACACTTTTCGCTTTAATCATCAAAGCAAGATACCAAATAGAGATAGAATTATCACCTGTCATAATTCTAACACCTGAGGTGCACATTTGCGGAGGCTTCGGGGCATCAGAGTCGCTTAAACTCAATGACAGGCCAGTGCACCCTAAGTTTTCGGAATAAGACGAAGCAATTTCCCCTGGTCAGTCGAAAGGTAGATGTGCCCATCCGGACCGGTTCTCACATTTCTGAAGCGCAGCTCATGGTCTGAAAGCATGACATACTGTGATCCTAACTTATCGCCCTGTTTTTCAATGCGCCTTAAATGTTGCCCGCTCAAGGTCGCTAAAAAAATATGTCCCTTCCACTTTGGAAAAGAAGCTCCTTCATAAATCATCATGCCAGAAGGGGAAATAGAGGGAACCCAATAAAGCATGGGCTGCTCAAACCCTGCCATTTCAGTTTCTCCGATGGAGGGCCCCCAATATTCTTTTCCATAAGTTACGATTGGCCATCCATAATTTTTTCCATTGGAAATCAAATTGATTTCGTCTCCACCTCGCGGTCCCATTTCACTCATCCACAACTGATTGCTCTTTGAACTAAAGAAAAGACCTTGAGGACTTCGATGACCATAGCTCCAAATTTCTGGAGCACTTCCGTCTAATTTTAACTTCAATATTTTTCCGTTATGTTTTGTTTTATCTTGGGCAAGCTGTCTCTCGTTTCTGTCACCCACTGTGATCCAAAGATGTCCTTGACCATCAAATTCAATTCTTGATCCAAAGTGAATTGCGTTTTTACTGACTGCGGATGCAGAAAATATTTTTCTATAGTCTGTTACTTTTGAACCAGCCAAAGTCGCTTTGCCCAATGAAGTGGTCATTCCTTTTTCTACGTTTTCCGAAAAAGTAAAATAGATTTCATTCTGCTTTCCCGGCAAAACTCGGATATCCAATAGCCCGCCTTGCCCCTTGGAAGCTACGGATGGAGCACCATCAACGACTTCGGCTTTTCTCGTTTTAAGGTCTAAAACTTTGAGTTTACCTTTGCGTTCCGTGAAAATAATTTGATGAGAAGAAATAAAATCGAAACCCCAGATGACGTCGTCGCCTTCAAAAAGGGTTTCGATTTCATAATTCTGTCCGCCGGATTCCTGAGCTTTTTTCCCCTGAGCCTCTAAATTTTGTAGGAAAAAAATAGAGACTAATAACGGAAGACAAATTTTATTGAATTGAATTGCTAAGCCCACAGATATTTCCCTTCGTCAGTTTGAAAACTTTTCGAACAGTGAAATTAAACCCGTTTGCTGCTACGAAATCAATGGCTCGAACCCTAAAGCAACTGAGATTCTTCTCGGCAATTGGTGACCATGCACGATGACAAACGATCAGCGTTACATCGTTCAAATATTTTTGCACGGGCTTCCCAAGATTCAGTTGACTGGCCACTGACGAGAACTTTTTTACCTTGGATATCGATGCCGGATCCTTCACAAACAGTTTTATAAATAAAACATTTTTGAACACATTGGTCATGTTCAACCAGGCACTGTTCCTTTGTTGAGTTACCACCGTTTTCGTCCCAGCCCTTGTCATACCAGAGACATTGTGGCCTTCCGCTATAATCATTGCTTGGAGGCAGTCCACCTCCCAGACCAAATGCAGTGAAACTCACGCAACATATTGCAGCCGATACGGTAATCCTGAACAGTATCTTTTTCATTTCTTCCCCTTCGATTTCATTTGATGAAATTATCAAATGCTGAGTCGATGACCACGCATCGCCTATAGCAGCTTACGTGCCAAGAAAATTGGCACCACTGGGAAAGTTAGAAATTTATAAAGAGTATAGAAGGTGTTTTGAAATAGAAAGTATTTCAAAACACTTTCTATTTCAAAGCTTGTTGTCTGCGTCGATCAATGATGATGGAAGCAAGAATAGACCCACCAATGAGGGTAGCAATAATTAACAAAGACCACGTGATTGGAAATTTGCCACCAAAAGCTTCATTGAGCCATACCATTTTTAAACCGACAAAAATTAGAACAGCAGCTAAACCGTACTTAATGTATCCAAATCGATCCATCACCCCTGCCAGCATGAAATACATCGAGCGCAAGCCCAAGATAGCAAAAATATTTGAAGTGAAAACGATAAGCGGTTCCTTCGTTAATGCAAAAATAGCAGGGACAGAATCTACAGCAAAAATGATATCGCTCAACTCAAGAAATATAAGGGCTAAAAACAAAGGCGTGACATAAGTAATGCCATCCTTTTTAATGAAAAAATTTTGACCTTCAATATGAGGATGAACTCGAAAAACTTTCTTCAGTTGTTTGACGATAAAATTATTTTCTAAGTTTTGTGGTTCTGTTCCCGCAAAAAACATTTTTATACCTGTCAGAATCAAGAGTCCACCGAAGAAAATGACGACCCAATGGTATTGCATCAACACGGAACCCATGGCGATAAAAATAGCTCGAAAAAACAGAGCGCCTAATATACCCCAGAACAGAACGCGATGCTGATACATTTTTGGAATTCCAAAATAACCAAAAACAACAGCAAAAATAAAAATATTGTCGATAGCCAAAGATTTTTCGACAACAAATCCTGTCAAAAATTCCAAGGCGGAATTCTTTGCCTGAAGATCAGCATCAAATCCCGGGATCGCCAAATATCTTTCATTCGTTGAAAAACGATACTGCGCGTAGAAGTAAAAGAGAAGATTGAAAACAAGGGCGAAACTAATCCAAATCGCTGTCCAAATGGAAGACTCTTTAAAGCTGACTTCGTGGGCTTCTTTGTGAAAAACGCCCAGGTCTAAAGCTAAAACGACCAGGATGAAAACTATAAATCCTGCATAGAACCACCAATAATCCTGGAACGGAAATAAAATCATTTGTCACAGTCTCCTTTTTCTCTAAATCACGGTTTAATCAACTCATACTATACATATTATTCATATTGTAAAACACAGAATATCGTCAAGTTTTTGATATTACTCAAATCGATAATCAGATTAATTAACATATCTAAATACAATACAGAGTGTTTCACTGTTTCGACTTCCATGGATCAGATAGCGAATTACTCATGAATAATGAGTGCAGAGATTTTCAATGAGCACTGACTCACGATATCGTCAGATGCTTTTTCAATAAACTTCGTTTTTCTGACCTTCCAATCAAGATTTATTAAGTGGTCCGATAGAACCGCTCCGTTGATTTTTTTCCCTGAAACAACGACTTCAAAGGGGTAACCTTTGATACTTGATGTGATCGGACAACAAATGGCTAGCCCAGTTTTTTTATTGTATTTCTCTGGAGATAAAACCAGAGCTGGTCGTGTCCCCCTTTGTTCATGACCTGCTTGAGGATTAAAATTGAGCCAAACAATATCTCCGCGATGAGGTACGTAACTCATTACCAGACCTCGTTGCCTTCTACTTTGAAATCGTCCGCATGATGAATATTATTTTTAGTAATTTGACCTAATAAAGATTCAAGTGAATATTGTTGTTTTGCTCGAGAAATAACGATCGTTCCATTCTTAGTTTCAACTTCTACTTCTGAGTGCTCGCTAAGATTTGCCTTTTCAATGACTGCTTTGGGAATTCGAACTCCGAGTGAGTTTCCCCATTTCTGAATTTTTACTGACATACGAATTCACCTCTTAAGTTGCTCTTCAAGACGAGTATATACATTGTATAAACAAGAATCAACACTGGATTAAGCCGTCATAACAGCTCGTCACGGATGCGGGTCGAAACTCATACAGTATCTTGAAATAACAGAAGATTTAAACAATCTCAAAATGAGACAAATGAAAAAATTGGTGCGGCCGGAGAGATTCGAACTCCCGACTCCTTGGTTCGAAGCCAAGTACTCTATCCAGCTGAGCTACGGCCGCACATCAAGTTGAAAAAGAAAAATACATTTTTCGCGCTTTGTTCTCAACCTTTAACACGAAAAATTCGACTCATCTAGACATAACAGGTATATTGTACGAACAATGGTCAAATATTCGCCTCCTCAACCCTATTTTCAAGAACAAGACGATCTGCTCTTTGCTCTGAAACCTGCAAAGTTAATGACCCATCAATCCACCGCGGCTCTGATTGGATTTAAAGAATATCTGGAATTCCAATTGAAGATACCCCTCTGGGTGACCCATCGATTGGATCTGGGCACATCAGGAGTCATGGTTTTCGCAAAATCGAAAGCTGCGGCCCAGAAAATGGCCCTCTTATTCAAGGAAAACAAAGTCACCAAAAAGGACTATTTTGTCTTTCGAGGCCCCCGCCCACCTTGGACTTTAAAAAAAGAAAAAACACGAGTGGAAACCGAGGCCGCACAGACCGATATTTTTTACATCAATTCTTTGTCAGACCAAGATCATCTTTTTTGTGCCGTTCCCTTTACAGACAAGAACCATCAAATTCAAAAACACGCAGCAGAAATCAATATTTCCATTCTAGGCGACAAAACTTACGGTAAACAGCGATTTTCAAGGCTGATGCTGTTTGCCCAAGAAATTGAATTTGAGTGGAACCAAAAATCGGTTCAATTTCAAAACCCCTTTCTTCATTTCGCTTCAGCAAATCAATTTAGAAAATTGATGAATCCATTTTTTCTCAGTTACTTGGACCGCAAATATCTCTTTCATTCCTCCAATCCAGATCTTTGCTATCGCTTAACCCACGAATCGAATTTTCCAATAAAAATTGATCGTTTCGGCAAAAAAATGGCCCTTTATAATTATGAAAATCCACTTCAAGAAAAAACAAATCAGGACTTAAAGGAATTCGAGAAGTGGATGATGGAACTTGAGCAAACGAACTTTTTGCCTCTTCAATCTATGGAAAATCGCGGTGCCATACCTAAAAACGACAAAACACAACTCTCCTCTCATGAAAATTGGGTGGTTCAAGAAAACGGAATGTCTTTTAGCCTCCGCCGAGACCGAGGACTTTCTTGTGGATTATTTTTAGATCAACGGGAAAACCGCAAGTTTGTCTTCGAAAACTCAAAAGACAAAAATGTTTTAAATCTTTTTGCTTACACCAGTGGATTTTCCTTGGCAGCAGCTCTCGGTGGAGCAAAATCAGTTTGCACTGTGGACGTCAGTCCTACATTCATTCAGTGGAGCAAAGAAAACTTTGAACTCAATCATCTGGAATTGAATAAATACGAATTTTGGGTCCAAGAAAGCATGCTTTTCATGAAAGCTTGCAAGAAAAGAAATCGAAGGTTCGACCTGATCATTTGTGATCCACCAAGCCTTGGACGAAACAAAGACCAAGTTTTTCGAATCGACAAAGACTGGGAGACATTGATTTCGTTATGCGAATCTGTCCTAGCAAAAAACGGAATGATTTTGTTTTCAAACAACTATGAGAAAT
>JBKCTJ010000278.1:0-1584 GCA_046318875.1 Pseudobdellovibrionaceae bacterium
CCATGGTCCTAATATGCGGTCAAGACAGATACTTACTGCCGACCTCACAGAAAGATGCCGAAAATCCCCCGGCGGCGCACCCCGAATGCTTTCCAAAACGGCGTCACAATTTTTCATCACTGCATCGGTTAAACCGTAGCCGGTTCCAAAAATCACAAAACCCGGTTTCATATCTTCAAACACAGTTTTTTTAAGCTCACTCAACTTCATAGGCTTTGCTCCGTCCACTGGTCGGGCATGGGTTGCCACAACAATTCCATTGGGTCTGTTCCAGTCAGCTAAGGCTTTTTCTAAGCTCTCCACAGGAACCACGGGATTTAAGGCCATTCGGCGCGAAGGGTTAAATTGAGCACCTGTACCCGTTCGCCAATGATCCATGATGCGCTCAACGAACATCAACTGCTCTTTCATGGGATGAACAATGTAATATTTCTTAACCCCATAAACCGTCGCAGCTCGTGCGATGTCATGAATATCAAAGTTGGTTATATTGGTCGCAACGATCTGCTTTTTTTTATCTAGAATAGGGTAATGAACCAAAGCGATAGCAATCTCTGGAACATAGACGTCTGAATGTCCTTTTTCTGTGGGACCGGTCTCGGGATGTGGCTTATTCAAAATGAATCCCCATCTTCTGCTTTATTCATTTGGCGTACTAAGCGCACGATCCTCTGCATGATTTCAATTTTTTGTTTCAGATAGCCCAAAACTTCAAGTTCGGAATCAGGAGCCGATTTCAAAAAATTGTGGGCATCATGCAAATCTTGGAATGACCAAGGGTAATCCAATTCAGGACGCTTCATCAGGGTATTTAAAAGCCCCGTGATCCGGCGATAAGCTTCAATTTTTTTATGATTGCCTTGCAAATAAACTTCGGGAACTTCCCAATCCTGAAAGCGCCGTGGCTGGGTAAACAGCGGACCTTCTAAGCCTTGAATTGCAAAACTGTCCATGGCAGCGGATCCCGCATCACCTAAAAATCCAGGAATGAACCGACAAACAGCTTCCGTCACAATCAGCGCAGGCAATTCACCGCCAGCAACAACATAATCACCCAAAGAAATTTCTTCGTCGATCGATGTATTTAAAATCCTTTGGTCTAAACCAGAATACCTAGAGCAAACAAAACAAAGTCTTTCAAACCGAGACAACTGTTTTATTTTCTCTGTTGTGAGAACGCCCCCCTGGGGCGAGAGATGAATGATTCTGATTGTCTCTTGCTGGTGTTTATTGCGGTAGGCTTGCAATCCATTAAAAAAAGGTTCCACTTTACCGACCATCCCCTCGCCTCCACCGAAAACCTTATCGTCAATGGACTGATGGCGATCTGTGGACCATTCGCGGGGATTTAAGACATCATATATTATAAGATGATTTTCAACAGCTCGTTTCATCAACGACTGACCCATATAGGATGTCACCATTTCGGGAAAAGGTGTTACAAAATCAAATTTCATCAATGCCTTCGGGAAAATCCATCATGATTATTTTTTCGTCGAAATGAATTTCCTCAATTAAATCTTCGACAAAGGGAATCATAAATTCTGCATTCGAATCCTTGCGAATCACCAATAAATCTTGGGG
>JBKCTJ010000279.1:0-999 GCA_046318875.1 Pseudobdellovibrionaceae bacterium
CAAAGAAGTAGTGTATGAATTGCCCAAGTCGATGTAAAATCTCTCATCCAATGACGAATTTGATTTATCAAAAAAATGCAATTTCGACCCAAGAAAAGGCGCTCCTCTTAAGCGAAATTGCCTCATACCAGCCTATTTGGGAACATCGCTATTCCAAGTCCAATCCACCGCCCCAGGGTAAAGAAAACCGCATGCTTCTGCGCCCAGTGTATTGGTTGGGGAACTGGCAGTTTGCATGTTTGAATTACTATCATCCACCCAAGGGCATTGATTTTAGGTGCGTCAAAGCCGAAGCCTTTCCAAAAACTATGGATAAAATTGTGAAGAGAATTGAGAACACGGTTCGAACCCAATTTTTAGAAAAAGACGTTCCACGATCCTGGCACTTGAACACTTGCTTGATTAATTTTTACGGAGATCGAATGATTGATGGGAAAAAAACCGACGCAGCCAGGGTCGGTGAACACCGCGATTTTGAACCAGGGCCAGTTGCATCGGTTTCCTTTGGTGAGCGGGCCTTATTTCAGTTTGTGAAATCAACCCATCGTGACGGCGCAAGCCAAGTGATTTTGCAGCAATGGCTCGAAGATTCTTCGCTGCAAATTTTCGGCGGTGATCGTTTTAAGAAACAACTTTTTCACCGCGTGCAAAGAGTGGAAAACAAATTAAAACTCGATTTTTCACCCAAAGTCGAAGGCTTCAAAACTCGACGGATCAATCTGACGTTCAGGTATGTGCCAACAGAACATATTTTTGATTACCACAAAATGCCGGTGCCCAAGCAGAAGGATATTTCACCCTACATCAAACAACTCAAAGAGAATTCTGCGTTTTTTAGCAAAATTGATCTACCAAACGAGTGATTTCTCGATTCAAATTTACTCGCCCGCCATTTGTACCATCAGCGATTTTACTGGGGGTCTGGGATGTGCTAATGGCGATTGGCAATGCTAATAACAATGCTACTAACAATGCCAATAACTATGCAATAGCAATCAC
>JBKCTJ010000280.1:0-2752 GCA_046318875.1 Pseudobdellovibrionaceae bacterium
AGTGAAACCTGGGGTAAAGGCACTTTCTGTATAATGAGTTTCTGCCAGTTTTTCATAGAGCATGAGTAAAATTTCCTCTCGTCGAGGATGGGTGTGATCGACGACGAAATTTCCCGGCTCAATGATCATACCCAGGGTAAATGTGAATGTCTCATTTTGTGTTCGAGCACTGTAACCAACACCTTGACTTTCACGGGGAAGTTGAATGCCCAGTATGTGTTCCATGGGTAGTTGCATGGGGGGAAATCTTTTAGCCAAGGTCTCTAAGCCTGCAAATTCAAAATTTCTGATAAAGTTTGTTAGACCTTCAAAACTGACGACGTGTTCGCCACTGACGGATGATTTAATGACAACGTAGGGAGCTGCAATCAGACGCAAGGATCCCACAACAGGATTTCCAGATTGGGAGGCGTCTGTCACTTTGTAGTAAATCGAGCGATGCATATCGGTTGAGACGATTTTGCGAAGTTTTTGATACAATTCTTCAGTCCAACCGCGGCGTTGACGATAATTTTCAATGGCCAGTTCAACAGCTTTGTAAGCTTGGCTCAGGTTTTCAGGTGAGTTTGGATCAGCTCGTCCATTGAGGACACCCAGAGAAAGGGCTTCGGATTCTGAAAATTGAACGTTTTTTAAAACATCAATACACTGATTCGCGCCCACTCCTACTGATGGAAAGTTCAAAGTCGCACAGATCAAGAACTTCCCGATCAGGAAGTTAACAATTTTCAATTTCGGATGCGAATAGGAACTGATCACCTGCAAGACCTCCTCGTGAAAAAAGGAGCAAAATTTAGGCCCAGCAACTCTTTTTTGTATAATAAAGTAGATATCTAAGTAATTGAAAATATTGATTTTTTTTAAATAGTTTTTTCATGGGTCTGACTTACTGAATGTCGACAATTATTTTTCGTTTTATTGTCATACGGAGTGCCACTTTTCTAACACTTCAATTTCCTATGGGAAAGGCCAGGCCTTGTTGATCCGCAATAGGCCTTGTCGCTTCGTACCCTTTTCATTAGACTTTCCACATCGTCTACGAAAGGGAAACTATGTCTTCTTCAAAAATCGAGACCACACCTGAATTGATCGCTAATACGTACAAAAAATCACGTGAGCGCTTGGAAATCATCCGCAAAAGATTAGCGCGGCCACTGACTTTGGCTGAAAAAATCATTTACGGTCATTTGGATGATCCTCAAAATCAAGATTTAACACGGGGATCGAGTTTTTTATTACTTCACCCAGATCGAGTGGCGATGCAAGATGCCACGGCCCAAATGGCGCTTTTGCAATTTATGCTGGCTGGAAAAAAAGAAGCTGCAGTTCCAACAACAGTTCATTGTGATCATTTGATCCGCGCTCAATTCGGCAAAGAAAAAGATATGGGAATTGCCAACAAAGAAAATGATGAAGTTTATAATTTTTTAGCAACAGCATGTTCCAAGTACAATATCGGTTTTTGGAAACCAGGCGCTGGAATCATTCATCAAGTCCTTTTGGAAAATTACGCATATCCAGGCGGATTGATGATTGGGACAGATTCACATACTCCGAATGCAGGTGGTTTAGGAATGTGTGCTGTTGGTGTGGGTGGGTCTGACGCTTCAGATGTGATGGCGGGACTTGCATGGGAAGTGAAAAATCCAAAATTAATCGGAGTCCGCTTAAAGGGCCGATTGCAAGGTTGGACTTCTGCAAAAGATGTGATTTTAAAACTTTGCGGAATGCTGACTGTTAAAGGTGGCACTGATAAAATTGTTGAATATCTAGGTGAAGGTTGTGAATCCATTTCTTGCACAGGAAAAGCGACAATTACAAATATGGGCGCTGAACTGGGAGCAACTTGCTCTGTTTTTCCTTATGACAACCGCATGAAGAGCTATTTAGCTGCAACAAATCGTGACACCAGTGTCACAGATCAAAACAAAGATTTATTGACTGCAGATCCTGAAGTTTTAGCTGATCCGAAAAAATATTTCGATGAATATTATGAAATCGATTTGTCAACTTTGGAGCCGCATTTGGTTGGGCCCCATTCCCCTGATATTGCAAGACCACTTTCTGCAATGAAAAAAGAAGCTCAAGAAAAAGGTTACACTGTTCAATTGTCATCAGCGCTGATCGGATCTTGCACGAATTCTTCCTATGAAGATATCGAGCGAGCCGCCCACGTTGCAAGACAGGGTATGGCCCTGGGATTGAAAATGAATCAACCATTTTTAGTGACACCGGGATCAACACAAATTCAAAAAACGATTGAGCGCGATGGCCAAATGGCTGTGTTTAATTCTGTAGGTGCGACGGTTTTAGCAAATGCTTGTGGACCTTGTATAGGTCAGTGGAAACGTGAAGATGTGAAGTCTGGCCAGAAAAATACCATCGTTACATCGTTTAATCGAAACTTCCGCGGAAGAAATGATTCTAATGCAGAAACTTTGGCTTTCATCGGATCTCCTGAAGTTGTTATGGCTTTGGGACTTGCTGGACGTTTGGATTTTAATCCAATCACAGATGAATTATCTGGGCCAACAGGTAAAAAATTATTGGATCCACCTCAAGCTCCGGAATTACCAGCTCGTGGTTTTGTGGTTGATACTGAAGGCTACCAAAAGCCTGAAGGATCCAAAGTTCAAGTTGCCGTGGCGCCAAGTTCAGATCGACTGCAACTTTTAGCTCCCTTTGTAAAATGGGATGGCAAAGATTTTACAGATCAATTGGTTTTAGCAAAAGCCAAAGGCAAGTGCACAAC
>JBKCTJ010000281.1:0-14729 GCA_046318875.1 Pseudobdellovibrionaceae bacterium
TCCAGGCTCAGCTCTGGTCGCCGAATGCAGATCAAAAAATATTTCTGTAAAATCTGTTTTGGGTTGCAGTTCGCTCATGGGACTCTTGTCCTTATCTAGCCATAGACTTGGACAATTTGTGTTTATAGGTTTTTTGCCGGCAGAAACTGAAAAAAGAAAAGCCGAACTAAAAAAACTGCAAAGAGAACCCCGGACTATGGTCCTTATGGATACTCCTTACAGGCAAATGAAACTTTTATCTGAAATTGCAGATTTTTTTCCTCTGAGAAGTCTTTTACTTACGCAAAATCTCAGTCAACCAACTGAGAAGATCTATGAAGGGCCAGCGCGCGAGGTCCTGCGCCAAATTGAAAATGAAACAATACCGCAGTTGAAGGCTGAATTCATGATTTTGCTCTATCCTGCCAATGATTTTAAGGAGTAATTTTATCTAAATCCTCTGCAGAGCTGATGCTGTCAGAGACCTATAGTTTTTCAAATGACAGCTCTTTCATAATAGGAGCTTGAGTATAAATCACTGCACCATCCGGAACA
This sequence comes from Pseudobdellovibrionaceae bacterium, assembly GCA_046318875.1. Taxonomy (GTDB): domain Bacteria; phylum Bdellovibrionota; class Bdellovibrionia; order Bdellovibrionales; family Bdellovibrionaceae; genus JBKCTJ01. The sequence continues at coordinate 535 of JBKCTJ010000281.1, forward strand.
TCTTTGATAACAACTGCGTTGGCACCAACCCGACAACCATTTCCCAAGCGAATATTTCCCAAAATTTTTGCACCGGATCCGATGAGAACTTTGTTGCCAAGAGTCGGGTGTCGCTGAACAGGATCAAACTTGAGTCCACCCAAAGTGACACCATGGAAAATAATGCAATCATCGCCAATGATTGCCGTTTCACCGATGACTAAACCCATGCCGTGATCGATCACTAAACGTTTTCCTATTCGAGCACCTGGATGAATTTCGATTCCTGTCAGAAATCTTGCAATTTCACAAAAAAATCTGGCAATAAAGAAAAGATGAATTGAATAAAAGGCATGGGCAACTCTATAAAGTAAAATCGCCTTTGGCCCTGGATATAAAAGAGCTATTTCTAGCAATGATTTCGCTGCCGGATCATAGTTTTTGTAGGTCTTTAGAAAATCTAGCAAAACAGGTGTCCTTTAAAATAGATCCTGGAGATGACTTATTAAACTTGATCCTTCTTTAGATCATCTAATAAAAAGTAACGATCATAAAGCTCGTTATAACGTGACCACCTTTGAATGGACGTAGGTCTGCCATCACTGACCACAAGTTGTTCCCGCTCAAGGTCTATAAACTTTTTCATACTGCTAATTTTGCTGTCCATATCATCAATCATCGCGATGACATAGGCTTCTATAAACTTGGGACGTTTTGGTGATCCGTGTTCGAGTGTATTGTGGTGACTTAAAATAATGTGTTTACATACATCTTTCAAATCTTCAGGAAAACCCAAAATACGGGAGGCTTTTTTTTCTACTAATTCACAGCCAAGAAGCATATGCCCCAACAATCTTCCCTTATGTGAATATTGAATACCACGACCAATGTCCAATTCATATATTTTGCCGATGTCGTGAAAAATCGCTCCGAACAACAATAAGTCCTTGTTCATAAATGGATAACAAATCGCCAAGCTTTCCATGACTCGACAAATGGAAAGAATGTGCTCCAACAATCCACCAACCCAAGCATGATGAATCGTCTTGGCAGCTGGTGCTTTTAAAAAACGAGATCGAATTTCTGAATCTTCCAATGTGTCTAAAACGAGCTGCTTCAAATGTGAATTTGACATCCCTTTGACTAAGCCAACCAGCTGAGCAAAATTTTCGTCGCTGTTGGAAGAGCCCCGAGGAAGATAATCATCAAAGGAGACAGACTCGTCCATATTTTTTTCAAGACGATGAATCACAAGTTGTTTTCTGCCCTGAAAAAGCTGAACCATTCCTTTGATCTTAACCAAATCACCAGTTTCAAAAGACTTTGCAACATCTTCTGCTTTTTCCCACAATCGGGCTTCGATGACTCCTGTCTTATCTGAAATTTTAAGAGCTAAAAATGGCTTTCCGTTTTTTCCAACTCCGACGTATTTTTCTGAAACCAAATAAACTGAATCAATTTGATCCTGATCATTCATTTTCTGAACTGGAATCATCATCAACTCCTTTCACTGTGTTTTTGTGCGCAGAAACCGCATCACATAAGTGCACAGCTAAATCTGAATTTGTTATTTCAATCTGCGAAAGCAGGATATCTTTTTCACGTCGTTTGACAAAAAAATAGTGTCCGCCTATGACAGAAATATAGCGATCATTTTTCGTATTTACTTTTATTCCCATGGAGTCTTGAGCCGCCATTTTTGCCGGCGATAGCTCCATAATTTTATTACAACCCGAGCCAAAGACAGCATCTTCAATTTTTCTTTTTTTTCCCCTGGACCAAAAATAAATTTCATCTGCACTCGTCACTTTATCTTTTTTTTCTTCGCTGTTTTCATCCACAATTGAATTGGCGAAGCGAACATAAAAGCTTCCAACAACACCCGTCAGATAGTCCTTCAAATCAAGCCGCCCCCCACCGAGGGGAAACTGAATTAAAATTTGTGGGGCCTTCAAAACTCCTTCATTTTTTTCAACAAGCATGATTGTGATCGGAGAAAAAATAATTGGGACCTTCTTTGCGTCTATAATTGGAACTTTAGCTGCTGTGTCAGTGGCAGCACCATGAACAGCTTTCACTTCGTGGAACGGAGAAATGAGATTCCAAATCTCACTAGGTAACAAAAAATCAGATGGCATCTCGGGAATTTGAATTTTTAAAATCGAATCTGTTTCAGTCTTCTTTTTAGTGCATGAATTATTGAACATAAAAATTAAAAACAAGAGAATCAGCAAAGAAAAACCATTCATCAGTTTTTCTCCTTCATAACGATTTCAACGTAGGGCAGATAAGTTTGACGATCGATGGCATTCAAATTCTCAAGTGGGAATTCATATTTAATTTTTTCGCCGTCCAATCGATAAAGATCAACCCAATTTCCGATTGAACCAGTTTTTGTGCTTAGGAGATCCCGTAAGATCGGTCTAGAGCAGCTCTCTTCAGATAATTCGATACAAATTTTTCCTTGAATTTTTCGCGCCAATTGATTCGAAGAATCTGATTTTAAAACGAGAGCGGACTGAGCCTTGGCCTCACTATATTTTCCAACTTTAATTAAGTAGACTGCATAAGTCAGCTGCGCATCTTTTTCTTTTGGAAACAGTAAAATATTTTCTCTTATACTTTGTTCAGCTTCAGCTTCTTGATTTGACTTCAAATAACAAATTGTTTTAAACAAACTCACTTGCAAAGCTTTGAGTGAAGTTTCATTACAAAAATCTCGAATTAACTTCCAATCTGCAATTTCCCAAAACAAGTCTGGCGATTTATAAAACATATTTCCATCATTCAAAATGGTAGGCAAAAACTCACGAAACTGTTGTTCTATTTGATCTTGAACAAACTCAAGTTGGATCAAAAACTGAAGATAACTCATTTCAAAACTCAAAAAAATCTGACTTTGAAAATTTTTATTGATTTCAGCGATAACTTGCCGATGCTCGTTGTAAGCTCTCTTGCGCTCCTCAAGATTTTGCTGAGCAAATTCTTTGTAGAATGCGTAAGCAAAAGCATACTGCAAATAACTGAGGTAGGGAGTATTGAAATATGTTCCACCCAAGCTTAAGGAATTCGAGAGCAAAATATTTTTATATTGCATGAGCGCTTCGCGAGTCTGCCCTGATAAAAGCTTAAGAGTAACCAAATTAATTTTAGCTGCTAAATGAAACTCATCATATTTGATTGCTGAAAGAAAATATTTTTCAGCGTCACCCCACTTTTGCTCATGAAGAAAACTAATACCTACTGAATTCGCGAAAACGGATTTCTCTTTTCTGTCGTCCACAGACTGAATTAACTGCATCAAGGAATCCCTTACTTCGGGATTCCCTTGGTCAAAATTAGCAATCAAGGGCAAGACTGCTTTTTTTACTTTAATATTCATTCTGTCCTGAGTGTTCATTGCTTGATAACTTGAAAGAGCAGCTTGATTTTGTTTAAAAGCCAATGCTTTGTAAAACTGATCTAGAGGATTTTTTGAAAAGTTACCTTGATAGCGAGCCACCAAAAGGTAAGCCATTCCGACAAAAAGGACAGAGGCAAGAATTTTGGTGCCAAAATGCATTCGCCGTTCTTGAGATGAAATGTCGTCAGGCAGACTCTTGGTTTTCAAATCAGAAATTCGTTCGGTTGCATGGAGAACATTTTTTATTTGTACCGGTGGCGCTGTCATAGATTCAATTTTATCTCGAGAGTCTGCTGCAATATTTATGGGTTGTCGTGGAGCTGGGGTCGGCGTCAGATCGTCAGAGATTCGATTTGTTATCGTAGACCCGAAAGTTGAACTTTCTGTATCTTCCTTAGTTTGATCGATTTGATTTCTGACTTTTTCAATGACTTCGCGAAAATGTTTATCTTCACGCAAATAGATCCAACGACTGGAGGGCTTTTTGATTTCATCCAATAATGAAATCTGATTATGAATTAAAAGCTCCACGAGTTCTTCTTCGCTGAAGGGACCCATGACTTTTGAAGATGATTTAACCAGGTACTCTTTCATTATTTCCCGTTATCAAATATTGAATCAATGTTTAAAATGTCTCGTTCCAGAAAAAATCATATTGATACCTAAAGTTTTTGCCTCGGCGATGACTTCGCTGTCTTTCAATGCACCTCCGGGCTGCAGAACCCATTTGATACCAGCTTTCGCAATCAGAGAAATCGAATCCGAAAAGGGAAAAAAAGCGTCGCTCGCAAGAACTGCATTCTGATGATTTTTATGGTGCTTTTGCATGCGCTCGATGGAGTGAGCAACAGCGTCGACACGATTGACTTGGCCCATTCCCAGACCAAGGGTCATCTGATTTTCTACAATAGCAATGGCGTTTGATTTTAACTGTGCACAAATTTTTTCTGCAAAAATTAAATCTTGCAAAACGGTTTCGCTGGGTTTTTCACCGTGATAAATCCAATTTTTTGATTCAAATTTATGGTCAGTTTGTTGAACTAATAAGCCGCCCTGAACAAACTTCATGGACTGAGATTGAAATCTTTGACTGCTTCGGGCAACTGATTTGTTTTGTAAAAGACGCAAATTTTTCTTTTGAGACAGAAATTGTATCGCATCTTCGCTAAACTCAGGGGCAAGTATACACTCTAAAAATATTTCACCAAGTTTTTTTGCCATGGAAAGATCAACCAAAAAATTAGTGCAAATAATTCCGCCAAAGACGCTAACAGGATCAGCAATAAGCCCATTTTCCAAAGCCTTCAGAGGCAGTTGATTTGAACCCACACCACAAGGGTTATTGTGTTTCACTGCGATGCAAACTGGTTCAGAAAAATTCTGAACCAGCTCCCAACAGCTTTGAAGATCCAAAATATTATTGAAAGACAATTCCTTGCCTGAAAGTTGCTTCATTGACTGCAGTCCATTGTCCAAAGGATTTTGATACCATGCTGCTTTTTGATGGGGATTTTCACCATAGCGCAGCGGTTGATAAAGCTTATAAGGGACTATCAATGTTGTTGGGAAAAATGGTGTTTCAGTAGTGCCAATGGATGCCGAAGTTGCATTGCCCTGACTGTGCTGTAGATCTCGAGCAAAAGCGGAAGAAATTAAGCTGTCGTAAAACGAAGTTTGTTGAAAGGCTTTTAATGCTAATTTTTTGCGATCTAAAATTGTCAGCTCTGTTTTTTTATCGATATAGCTCGAATAATCAGAGGGATCACATAAAATGACAACTTGATGGAAGTTTTTTGCAGCGGCCCTTAACAGAGTAACTCCGCCGATATCAATTTCTTCGATGAGTTCGTCACTGATATCAGTCCCATTTAAATCAAGTGCGGCTTTTTCAAACGGATACAAATTACAAACAACTAAATCAAAATTATTCAAATTATGTTTTTTGAGAACCTGTTGGTGTTCATCAGTGCTCTTGGCTAAGATGGACATATGAACATAGGGATGTAAGGTTTTTACTCTTCCACCCAAAACTTCGGGAAAGCCTGTTAATTCTGAAACATCTTTGGTTTTGAAGCCTCTCTCATCAAGAAATTTTTTAGTGCCACCAGTAGAGATAATTTCAAAATTTTGTTCAACAAGAAAACGTCCAAGTAGATCTAAGCCTGTTTTATCTGAGACACTGATTAGCGCTTTTTTCATCTCAAATAGAATGTGCAATAATAGGCGATCTGGCAATCAAAAGTGCACATAGAAACGAAGTCAATGTTGCACTTAAACTTAAAAAGGAGATCTTGTTAAAAGAAGCTTGAGATCATCATTGGTCAAAGCAAGGCCAGCTCCAAAGTAAGATGACCTGCGCGATCCTCTGTCCAACATGTCTTGATATCCACCTAAGACATACAAACCGTAAAAAAGATCATACTTGGCTGAAGCTCGTAAATTCAACTGAGTAAAATCAAAGGCATCAAAGCTGACGAGAAGTTTCCGACGCATCATATGATAATCAATTCCAAAACCACCGGTGTTTTCGATCAATCCACCACGAACAGTGATATCCCAGAAATTTTTTGCATAAAGCACAGTCCATTTGGTTTTATTTCGATAGACTTTTTTCTCATCGGTGACGGTGGCTGAACCCCCATTTACTTCTGTCGTTGTTTCTGTTCTTTCAACAACACCAGTAGGATCATCGACTAAGGCGATGTAATAATAACGATCAAGACCTGGCTGAATTTGAATTCCAATATGGGATTTAGAAACGCGAACTGATTGCAAATACTCAGCATGAAAATCAAAAGAAGTTTGGATGCGGTTAGCAGTATCGACAAGGCCCGAGATTCCTTCAATGGCAGTTTGAACATCTTCGGCCGTGGATTCATCACTGACTAATTTACCAATAGTACCTTCGCCCTTATTAATTTTATCAGTGATTTCTTCGATATTTTGCAGGGAGCGATCAATACGGGCCATGGCGCTGCCCCAAGTTTTTCTGAAACCCTTATCGCTTTCATCATTGATGATTTCATCCAGAGTTTTTGTCACGCTGTTGACCTGATCTACAATCTCACCAATTTGTTCTTTGTTATCAGAAGTGATTTGTGATATGTCACCAGTCAGTTTTTCAATATTAGAAACAATTCTTCCCAAGATATGTTTTCGTGTTCCATCATCGGTGACAGCTTCTGAAAGAGCTTCGGTCACTTTTTTGAGTGAACTTGTCACATCTCCAATAGACGAAATCATGTTATCCAGGGAGCCCTTGTCTTTGACGACAAGGATTTGTCCATCTTCGGGAAGCTCTGGATCCGAAGATGATCCAGGATTAATTTCAATGGTTTTATCGCCTAAAATTCCTTGTGATTTAATTTCAATATTTGCAGAAGAATAAATGGGAACGTCACTTTTGATCGTGATATCAACTCGCGCTTCCCCGTCTTGCAAACGGACATCTTTGATCACACCAACTGGAATACCTGCAGTTTTGATTGCAGTCCCTTTGATAATTCCACTGGCATTGGGCATCAGAAACCAAGCTTTTTTCGATCGCCCAAATAAAGAGGGATCATCACTCACTTGCATGGACATGACGCCAATCAATGCGCCCACTGAAACCACAAGCGCACCAACTTTAAGTTCTACCGACTGTAGCCAATTCATTAATGCTTCATTCCCTTATCGACAAAGCGTCGAACCAATTCAATATCTGTCTTCATAAACTCATCGGCAGTTCCTTCAAAAAGAACACGGCCGCTATCCAACATCGCAATATGATCCGCGATTCGGAAAGCTGCCCCAAGATCATGGGAAACCATGATTGAAGTAGTTCCTTCTCGCATTCGATGCGTGTCTCTGATCAAATTATCTACCATTTCTGTCAAAATGGGATCTAATCCCGTTGTTGGCTCGTCATAGATCAAAATTTCTGGATCAAGGGCCAAGGCACGAGCTAACCCAGTTCGTTTTTGCATCCCCCCGCTGATTTGACTTGGAAGCTTATGGAAATGTTTATTTTCTAAACCAACCATATTTAGTTTTTGTTCGGCAATTTTTTGAACTTCGGGCAACTTCAGCTGTCTGCGATGTTCAATTAAGGGAAAACAAACGTTGTCCAAGACCGAAAGATCATCAAATAAAGCAGCAGATTGAAAAAGAACACCATAGTTGCATCTAAATTTAGTCAGATCATTCAGTGACAACTGACTTAAGTCTTGACCTAAAACCTGGACCTTACCCGAAGTGGGCTGGTAAAGACCCAACATATGTTTCAAAACAACGCTTTTTCCAGTTCCTGAGAAACCAATGATGGCTGTTAAACTTCCGCGGGGAATACTGAGGTCAATTCCCTTTAAGACAAATTCTTTTCCATCAAAAGTTTTCTTCACATCGGTTAATTGCACAGCAAAGACCGATCTTGTTTCTGTCATACAGCAGATCCTGTGACGAGATAATAAATCCGAATCATATTAGTAATAAAATAATCAAAAACAATGATCATCACCATACTGAGAACCACACCGCGGTTTGTAGCTTCACCAACGCCTTTTGCGCCGCCCGTCGTAGTGAATCCTCGGTAAGTGCAAATCACAGAAAAAATCATTCCAAATATTGCAGATTTCAACAGACCTTCCATAATGTGTTTCACCTGAACAATATCTGCAATCCGCTGCCAAAAAATGGCTGCATCCAGTTCAACTAAATAAACACATAAGAAATAGCAACCCATCATCGAGACAAAATCAAAAACCGCAGTCAAAAGCGGCATGCTAACGATGGATGCAAAAATCCGAGGTGCAATTAAATATTGTTTAGTATTCACACCCATCACATCAAGGGCGTCGATTTGTTCATTGACCCGCATCGTTCCCAAGCGGGCTGCCATGGCACCCCCCGCTCGAGCCGCAACGATCAGGCCAGTTAAAACGGGACCTAATTCACGAGATATACCCAACGCAACCGTAGGACCCACAAAGTTGACGGCATTGAAGAGTTTAAATCCTAAATACAATTGAAAAGATAGAGCAAGACCAGTGAACAGAGCAGTTAAAGTGATGATCGACAAAGATTGATTACCGACAAATTCAATATGCTTCACCATTTCGCCAACGCGACTAGGAGCTGCAAACAAAAGCCTGAGACTGCTTGTTGCAAACAATACGATATCACCAATTTGCTTAACAAATAAAAATAGTTTGCCTAGAGTTACCTCGACGAGGTAATCAAAGACTGAAGCAAGTTTATTTAGAATTTCGTATTTTGATTTGACGCTGTCATTGCTGTCCAAGGTCCCCCTCTCTCTTCTTTATGGGCCAGTCACGGCCTTGACCATTCTTTGACTGGTTTCGCCTGTGTAGACTCTTGGCACTCTTTCACCAATACTTGTTAAAACTTCCCAGCTAATAGTGTCTGACGTTTGGGCGACCTCTTCAGCAGAAATTTGATTCTGCTTCGACTTTGGTCCAAACAAAATGACGTCACTTTGGAAAAGTGAATCTTGCTGCAAAGACATTTGGGTTTTCTGCAGGAAATCAGTCAGATCAACCATTAAATAGTCCATGCACACTCGACCAATAACAGGGACTTGATGATTCAAAATACTGACTCTGGCTCGATTTGAATTTCTTCGGTGGTAGCCATCCGCATATCCAATAGGGACAATCCCAACGGAGCTTTTTCGAGTTGCTTTCCATGTTCCACCATATGAAACAGTTTCATTTTTTTTCAACGTTCGAATATTTGCAATTCTCGACTTTAATGTCATGACAGGTTCAATGTTTTGAACACTATTTTGAACAATGTTTTTTTTAGATTGAGCCGTTAAAGTTTCACAATATCCATAAATCATCAAACCAGGTCGCAAGCCAAAAGCTGGTGATTTCATTCGATCAAAAGACAATTTTCTTTCGAATTTGGCTAAAGGGTGGTTTGGATTATCTTTCGCATTGAATAAGTGAGCCGTACCAGCGCTATTATAGACATGAAATTGAATATCTTTGTAACCAGCTTCAAGAAATCTCTTTCTTATGAATGAAAGAGACTGCAACTGATGCAAACTAGCACCGCCCCCTTGATCAGCATCTTCACCAGTATGCAAATGCGTAAGCACCCCTTTGACAGAAATACGGCGTCCTTTTTTTAAACTCAAAATCACTTGGTCAACATCTTGGAGCTCAAATCCCAAACGATTCATTCCTGTATCGAATTTAATATGACAATCAATCTCACGATTTAATCTTTTGGATGCCGACACCAAATCTGCGACATGTTGAAATTGGCTCAAAACTGGGGTCAGTTTGTATTCAAATAAAGCCTCTGCTGCAACTCTGTCAAATCCTCGAAAGACCATGATATCACATCTGATCTTTCCTTTCCGAAGTCGAATCCCCTCTTCAACCAGGCAAACTCCAAGCTGCTGAGCTCCCCAAGTCTCTAGAGCTTTTGATACCACTAAGTCACCGTGACCATACCCATTTGCCTTGACCATTGGGCATATAAATCGATCTTCAAATGATCGGGAAACAAAATCGAAATTCTTTTTTAAAGCATCTAGATTAATTTCAGCGAAAGTTTTTCTAAAGATCATGTTTCTGCTTGGATTGCGAATGGTGGGTTATAGTCTTGCGGCGCCCTATAGATGCAAACTTTGTTTCCCCCCTTGGTCAAAATGTAATTCAAAGCCTTCAGAGCACTCTGCTCCAAATCTTCAACTTTAGAACACAGACTTGGAAACTCCGAAACTCCGAAACTGATTCCAACCTTAAAAGTTCCCTTGATATCCGGATGAGCTTCAATGGATTTCCTTAATCGCTCAGCCCGGACAGCAGCATATTTTCTTCCGCAATGAGGTAGAATCAGCACAAATGAATTTTCACTCAGAAGACAACTGATATCGTGAGCTCGTCCAGTAGACAAAATAATTTCTGAAATCAAATTTAACTTCATCCGGAGATTCACTTCTCCTAAATCTTTTTTCATTTGTCCGTAATCATCAAACTGAAATCGAACGAGGCTCAATGGATGCTGTAGACGAAGGGCTCTTTGAAACTCTTCTCGAACTTTCACTTCGTAATATTTACCATTGTAAAATCGAGTAGAGTGATCACGAATTTCTAAATCATTCACTCGCACTCTCGAACAGAAAGCCTCAAGTTGCAAAGAAACCACGGGCCAAATCAAATCTGTATAATACAATTCATTTTCTTGATCATCCCCACCATCCGTTGTCAAAAAAGCAAAGAATCCCAGGATCTGATTGAAAAAAATGATGGGAAACAACTTAAAATGAGGACTTCCAAAAAGCTGAAGAATGAATTTTTCGAAATTTTCTGGCAAGATCGAAAAATTCAATCCCATTAAATTTCGAATTTCTGAATCATTGGATTGATATTGCAGATCTTTCACACTGCTCAAAGCGAATCCCCCAACATAAGCACAATGGAAAACATTGGTTTTTTTATTCAAAGAAAAATAAATTTTTTGCCTATGTGGAGCCTGAGTTAAAAAGTAGTTGGCCGTTTCGTTAAAGTCTTCGATTTTTCTAAGCTCACGAATCAAAGAAAGATGTTTAATATCTCGAATTTCAGCAAGACTTTGTTGAGGTTTTTCTTGAGCTTCATCGAGGGATGAAATTTTCATCTGATCTGCGAGCCTTAAAGCTTCAGACAAATCATTTTTGGAGCTTTTCAATTGGTGTGCCATTTGGATATTTTGATAATAAAAATAAAGCTCGGTGCTGGCATTTTCCACACCCCAAAAAAGCTTGTCGACTCGATTTGACTCAGTATTAACAATGATTTCATAAGCGTTGTAGTCGCGGTACTGCGAAACAGTTTCTACATGATCATGAGGACAAAGAATCACAAATTTAGTCTCAGAATTGACTTCCAAAGCCTTTTCAATCAAATCACTCATGGGTTCAATCAAAGCTTCCACGTCAAGAACAACGACATTGGCTTCTAGGGACTTTTGATTATAAAGAACAGTCTGAAAACCACGGTTTTGTAGCTTTGCGCGTAACTCTGTCTCAAGATTTAAATCTTTCAACAAAACTCCGATTTTAAATTGAGAAAAACTCAGTGTTAATGACAACGTTTAACTTCCTTCTCTTCCCGAATGTTCTGTCCCTGACTCACGCTTTGATTTATTTTCACTTTGAGCCAAACTTTTTTGCGGTATCTGAGGCGGAGCAAATTCTGCCAAAATAGATTCCGTTATTTTTCGTTTAAACTTCGGTAGATTGACATTTTGATTGATCACGGCAAGGGATTCAACTGACTGATCCGCTACAGGCACGCTCAGCAAATCTTCAAGATCAGGATCAGAAGTTTTTGCGATGTGATTTGGATCCTGTTCCACTTGAGTATCGATGAAAGCTGGCGCAATCAAAGATTTCTTTTCAGCTTTAGCTTTTTGCAAAGCAAGACCTACAATCTCATCATGAAGCGAATTTTTTTCCAGAGGAGCCACTGAAGAGGCAACAGTTTCCCGACTCTTTGCTGTAAAATTCTTAGGAAATTTCACAGTAAATAAACAGCCCTTACCGATGTCCGATTCCACGGTGCAAGTGGCATCATGTTCTTTCAAAATACCTATCACAGCCGATAACCCTAAACCTTTTTTATTTTTAAAACCACGAGAAGTATAAAATGGTTCAAAGATTTTTTCTTTCAAAGGAGCACCAATGCCTTCGCCATTATCTGTAATGGATAAAGTCACATCTTGATCGGACTCCTGCACCACAATTGAGATTTTCTTATTTGGCATTCTCTCCATAGCTTCTACTGAATTTTCGATCAGTTCAGAAAGTGCACGGACAATATGTTTGACTGTGATCATCACGGGTGCTTTCGTCTGAATATCTTTGGTGATAAAAACTTCGTTTTTTTCAAGCAAAGGTTTCAAGTTTCGAAGAGCTTCCTGAATTGGCAAGTCTAAACTGACGGAAACTTTATCATCATTGTAAACCCCTGTGTATTCAAAATTTTTCATAATGATGGTGCGAGCCTTTTGAATTTCCGCTGAGAGGCTTTGTCCAAGCTTCAAGACTTCGGGATGAGACAAAGGTTTTTGAAGTCGGCTCGCCAGGCTCACAATAGCCATAAGATGGGGGTTCATTTCATGGGCCAAAGAGCTCAAAGTATTCTTAGCTTGATCAATTTTCTCTTGGACGGCGACAGGGATTTGACTTGCCATCATTGGCTCGGGTGCTTTGACCCTGAGGGCTTCTTTTTTCAATCGATCTAGTTCAACGTTCAATTCAGCGTTTTGCTGAGTCAGCGCATCTTCTTTATTTTCTTTAGAAGTTAAAATGAAGCTTAAGACTCCTAAACATAAAAATAGAAAACCAAAACCAATCATTAGGAATTGAAACCAAGATACTTTTTTCTGTCCGAAAATCTTATCAAAGGATGCTTTGTAGACAACGCTAAGATTGGTCTGCGGAATGGAGCTGCTTGTAATGAAATCTTTTTCAGACTTATTTTCTTCGATTCCACCAGCTTTTGTTCCAAAATAGCTTTCTTCCGATTGTGCCAAGATCATTTGGCTTTGGTCCATGATAGTGATTTGCCCGTCTGCAGACTTGAACATATCCAGGTGAACTTGAAACACTTGGGCATCAAGGACAATTCCAAACATTTGCTGTCCTGATTGAAAAATTAAACTGATCAGCTTGAGCGCAGGGGCACTTTCATCTTTTTGTTTTAAAACAAAGGGCTCAAAATGAAATTGATCCTCGGTTTGGCTGTTTTTTGGATTTTTCAATTTTGAAAAGCGAGGTTCAAAATATTTTTGAAAAAAAGCCAGATATTCATCACCCACAAAAACTTCACTGCGATTAAAAACATAGGCTTTCGAATCTGTTTGATGGGCAACAAAAAAGCCCTTTGCTTTTAAACCCTGTAAAGTTTGATTGGTGAAGTGCTGAGAATAAGCCCATTGTTTAAATTCGGTTTTAAGCGCTTGCGCGAGGCCAGCAAGAACCACTTGGCCCTGAGCTTCGATAAAAGAATGGGATTGCTGCCGCTCGACGCTGTCAAATCTCATCATCACGACAATTAAAAAAGCTGCCGTAAAGACAAAAACACTGAGGTAGACTTTTAATTTGAGCACGCGTTTTCTCCTGCTTCCATGCAGAGTGATCCAGATTTTATGTTAAGTGAAATAGAACCCGTTTAGCAAGAAATGATGTCAAGAAACTCAGATGACAACTCGAAAGAGTCAGTTTATTTTTCCAGCACGCACATCTTTAAGGAACCAATGAAGACTATAAAAACGGATCTCCTCGTGATTGGATCGGGCCTGGCAGGTTTTACTATTTCGCTAAAAATGGCTTCGCCATCTTGCCGAGTGGTGCTTCTAACAAAGGAAAAAATTCCCGATACCAACACTTCCATGGCCCAAGGAGGAATCGCTTCGGTCCAATCTTCCGAGGACAGTTTTGCTTCCCATATCCAAGATACCCTCATTGCGGGAGCTGGTCTTTGCGATGAAAATGCAGTGCGTAACATTATTGAACAAGCCCCGGAAAGAATTCAAGATTTGCAAAATTGGGGGGTCGCTTTTGATTCGGACCTGACCAAAGAGGGCGGACATTCCTTCCGACGCATTCTCCATTTTGAAGATCAAACCGGTCTGCACATTCACCAGCAACTTGCCCGACTCGTCAAGAATCATCCTCACATCGAAATTTGCGAAGATGAAATGGCCATCGATCTCATCTTAAATCGCAAAATTGACCCACTGGATTTGTCACCTGTCAAATGTGTTGGAGTCTATTCGCTAAATAAAAACACATTAGAAGTGAACTCTTTTGTCG
>JBKCTJ010000282.1:0-14500 GCA_046318875.1 Pseudobdellovibrionaceae bacterium
GGGCTGAGCTTTTTCTGGCGCTTGATTCACACTTGTTTTGAAAAATGCATTCCCTTTGCCGCCCCGGCCACCTTTTAATAAGCAAACTTCCGTGACATCTGTCATATCAACTAAAACGGGTCCGCCTTTTTCACGGACAATCGTTCCGTGGGGAACAATTAAAATGAGATCTTCGCCATTGGGGCCAGAGCAGTTTTTTCCTGATCCGGGGATTCCGTTTTGAGCCAGGTATTTTTTCAAATTTCTAAAATCGACTAGGGAATTGATATGTGTTGTTGCGCGAACGATGACATCGCCGCCTTTACCGCCGTCTCCGCCGTCAGGCCCGCCACGAGGTTGGAAAGCTTCGCGTCGAAAGCTAATAGACCCTGGACCGCCATGGCCCGATTCAATTTGTATTTCAACTTCGTCGATAAATTTCATAAATGTTTCTTTAGTTAGGTGTTTCTTTATTTTGAAATTTTGAAAATGCCCAAAATAAAATCAATTTGATGAGTCAGTAACACAATCACCAGTGGAGATCAAAGGACTCAAATAAAAAAAGCCGACATTTAAGTCAGCTTTTTTGAGATCGTGTTCTTTTTACTTAGATAAATTAAGCAGCTTTTGCGTAAACGCTGATTTTGAATTTCTCTTTAGAAAATCGCTCGAACTTTACAATGCCTTCAATGACTGCATAAATCGTGTGATCACGACCGATTTTAACATTGTTTCCAACATGAAACTGAGTTCCTCGTTGTCTAACAATGATAGTTCCTGATTTTACTGTTTCACCACCGAAACGCTTTACACCAAGTCTTTTACTCTGTGAATCGCGTCCGTTCTTGGTACTACCACCGGCCTTCTTCGATGCCATATTTACTCCTTCAGAAATCTTCCAGTTCGTCTATCTAGTGATTAATCTTTTTTAGTTACTTTTTTTGCCGCTTTTTTCGCTGCAGGGGCTTTCTTAGCTACTTTTTTACCAGCAGTTTTGTCTGCCTTCAATGCTGCTTTTTTAGCTAATGCTTTTTGAGCAGGAACTAATCGAGCGTCAGCTTTAATAGTGTGACGTCCTTTACCAACATAAGATTCAGCTCTTTCTTTTCGAGCGACCATCAACTGAGCAATTCGTTCTTGGCGTTTTTGAGCAATATCAACAACTTGTGCTTGCTGAGCCGCTTTTGCAGTTTCGCCTTGTGGAGTCGTAATCGACTGTACAAAAACTTCAGTGAATGGCTGCTTGTGATTGTGCAATTTACGGAATGAATGACGTCGTCGTTTTTTGAAAACGATTTTCTTACGAGTCATCGCTTGCTTAGTTACGATTCCGATCACTTTGGCGCCGGAAACCAAAGGTTGTCCAACAGTTGTTTCGGTTCCACCGACCATTAAAACTTCTTGAAATTGAAATTCAGAACCCAATTTGTCTTCAACTTTTTCAATTTGAATCACGTCACCAGCTTGAACGCGGTATTGTTTACCACCGGTTCGAATAACAGCGTATACCTGAGTGCTCATTAATGCCTCCACACTTAGCGAATAAAGACTACTGCCACTGTGACGGGCGGTTTGTCAATTCTATAGATAAAATATTTCGTACTGTTCTTTGTGATAGTTCGGTTCAATCTTAAAGGCGACGGATTTTCCGAGCAGCTTTTCGATGCGATCCAGGCTTTCACCTTCATTTTCATAAATCCAATCCACGACTTCACCGTGGCAATGGACCACAATATTGGCTTTCTTTTTGGTTAAGATCAAGGCTTCCCTTTCCAACTCTCGAAAAATTTCGTGGGAAATTGTGGATTTACGTTTAATGTAACCCTTTCCGTCGCAATAGGAGCAGGGTTCACACAGGGTTTTAATCAAACTTGGGCGGATACGCTTGCGGGTCATTTCAACTAAACCCAGTTCAGACATGGAAACGACATGGGTTTTTGCGCGGTCTTTTTTTAAGTCTTCGGTCAAAGCTTCAAGAACTTTGTCCCGGTGAGTTTGTTTTTCCATATCGATGAAATCGATAATGATGATGCCGCCACAGTTTCGCACTCGCAGTTGATGGGCGACTTCGCGAACTGCTTCCATATTGGTTTTCAAAATGGTATCTTCGAGATCTTTTTTTCCAACGAAGCGGCCCGTATTGACGTCCACGACAACCAGGGCTTCGGCTTCATCGATGACAATATAGCCACCGGATTTCAGCCAAATTTTACGATCTAAAGAACGCGAAATTTCAATATCAATATCGTACAAATCAAAGAGTGGTTTTTGATCATCGTAATACAAAATATTTTGTTTATATTTTGGCATCAGTTGTTGGACAAATTTAGTTACTTTTTTGTGCACATCGGGATCATCAATTAGAACAGACGTGACATCCTCGCTTAACAAATCGCGAAGCGCTCGCAGTTCTACGTCCATTTCTTGATGGATCAGACCTGGTGTCTTGCGTTTTTCATAATTTTTGAAAATTTCTTTTCCCAGGCGGTCTAAGTAATCGATGTCGTTGCGAAGACTTTCATCGCTGGCCCCGTCGCCAGCCGTACGAACGATGACTCCACCTAAGGGATTGATGGCCTGAACGATGCTTTTTAAGCGATCGCGTTCTTCTTCTTTTTCTATGCGCCTTGAAATTCCCAGATGTCGTACTGTGGGTAAGTAAACCACAAAGCGTCCAGGTAAAGACACATGGGTCGTTAGCCTTGCGCCCTTGGTCCCGATGGGGTCTTTTGAGACTTGGACTAAAATGGCCTGGCCTTCTTTAAGCAAATCTTGAATCGGAGTTTTATTGTGATGGGCTAGTGGTGGTTCATCATCCGATGTGGATAAAGGCTCATCCAAATCACTTTCGTTAAAGGGATAGGCGTTTGAATCTGCATCGTCGCGAATGTCACCTACGTATAAAAATCCAGCTTTTTCCATACCAATGTCGACAAAGGCAGCTTGCATTCCGGGCAGAACGCGTAAAACAGTTCCACGGTGCACTGACCCGACCAATGTAGGTTGAGTTTTACCTTCAATTTTTAGATCGCACAAAACACCTGAGTCTAGATATGCGACGCGGGTTTCGTGGGGTCTTACGTTAATTAAAATTTCTGCCGACATAGAAACAACAGAATGTAGGGAGTTCAGCGAAATGGCAACAATTGACGAGCTTTTTAAAATCATGGTTGATCAGGATGCATCTGACTTGCATGTGACCAGCGGAGCTCCACCATTTCTTCGATTGCATGGAAATATGCATCCGCTAAATTACAAAGAATTAACAAATCAAGATGTTCAAGGGTTGATTTTTGAAATTTTGAACGAAAAACAAAAAAAGCAATTTATCGAAAAATGGGAACTGGATTGCGCTTATACTCTTCCAGGTGTGGGTCGTTTTCGTTGTAACGTTTTTATGCAGAGAAAAGGACTCGGGGCAGTGTTTCGAATCATCCCGGAGAAATTGAAAACTCCAGCAGAACTCAATCTACCTCAAAGTATTATGGATTTGATTGATTGCGAAAAAGGATTAATCCTTGTGACCGGTCCAACGGGGTCAGGCAAGTCGACGACTCTAGCCTCACTGATTCATCATATCAATATGACTCGTGATGCTCACATCTTGACAGTTGAAGATCCTATCGAATTTGTGCATGGAAACATAAAATGTTTAGTGAACCAACGAGAAGTAGGAAGTCATACGAAAACTTTCGGAAACGCTTTAAAAGCCGCTCTCCGTGAAGATCCAGATATCATGCTGGTCGGCGAGCTGCGGGACCTAGAAACTATTGGTTTAGCATTAACTGCAGCAGAAACTGGCCACGTTGTTTTCGGAACACTTCATACCAATTCGGCTGCAAAAACTATCGATCGAATTATTGACGTATTTCCATCGGGACAACAAGCGCAGATCCGCGCCATGCTTGCAGAGAGCTTGCGTGGAGTTGTAGCACAGACTTTATTTACCAAAGCAGATGGCAAGGGCCGTGTTGCCGCATTCGAGATTTTAAGAAATACAAAAGCTATTTCGAATTTAATTCGAGAAGGAAAACTTCACCAGATTCCATCGGCAATGCAAATTGGGTCATCTTCAGGTATGATCTTATTTGAAAAATACATCGAGGATCTTGTTAAAAAAGGGAAAGTTTCCCCAGCCGATGCGAAGACATTTTTGGGTAAGGAAAGCGAAGGCCAAACACAGGTTACGCAAAATCAGCCGACAAATGTACGTAAAGCTGTTTGATTCCGAGAATCAAACATGATTCAAATCCTCGCGCGAAAACATGTAAATAGGCTTGATAAGCCGCGGCTAGGTCTGTCATTCACTTTCACGCACTGTATGACTATGAAGTAAACAGACCATGAAGTAAACAGCTAGAAGCAAATGCGCATGCAGCAAAAATAATGTATTCAATTCTTCATAAAATTGCTAATTTGCAGCTGAATCAGCGCATTCATTGAGATTTCCTTCTTTAGCAAAAGGCATATTATCATGAGCATTAAATTAAATTCGTTTATTGAACACACTCTTTTAAAACCTGAATCGCAAATGAATTCCTTTAAGCAACTCTGCTTAGAAGCAAAAGAAAATCTTTTCTTAGGAGTTTGCGTGAATTCAAGCTGGGTAGAGTATTGTCGAAAAGAAATTGATATCCTTTTCCAAGCAGATCCAAAACAAAAATCGAAAGTGGTTGCTGTTGTAGGTTTTCCTTTAGGAGTTTGTTTAACAAGTGCAAAGGCATTTGAAACAGAAAAATGCATTCAACTTGGCGCCGATGAAATTGATATGGTGATAAATATTGGATTGTTAAAGGACCAACAGTACCATAAAGTTGAAAATGACATACGCGCCGTTGTGGATGCTGCTAGTGGAAAGCCAGTGAAGGTGATTTTTGAAACTCATCTTTTAAGTCAGGAAGAAAAAATTGCGGCTTGTAGAGCATCAGTGGCTGCAGGAGCGCAATTTGTGAAAACCAGCACGGGTTTTAGTGGTGGCGGAGCAACAGTTGAAGACGTTCAGCTGATGAGACAAGCCGTCGGTGAAAAGATGGGTGTTAAAGCTAGCGGTGGAGTGCGTTCCCGGGAACAAGCTCTGAAAATGATCGACGCCGGGGCTTCAAGATTAGGAACAAGTTCTGGTGTAGCGATTGTGCAGGGGTTTGCACAAGAATCTGATTATTGAGAGCGTTTTTGATAATTAAAATAAATTCCCACTAAGTCAGGCATAAAGACTAGATCACAGAAATTGTGTTGTTTCACGGGCAAGCACTAGTTAATCTCAAGCCTGCATGGGGTCAGCAGGACGAATTTGCATTCATACTACATTTGATCCAACGTTCTTGCGGGAGTTTTTAGATCCGGACCACTTTATGATTTATACCCTGACTCGCTTTCCTCATGGGATAAACCTAAATTTAAATTCCAGCAGTACATTTCATGTGTTTCTAATTTCTGCAGATCAATTTAACGAGAATAATTCTTCTGGTTTCGATGTTTTTTGGAATCAACTTGCTGTATTCCAAGGAGTCGAAAGTCCCTTAATTCTGCTCTTGCCATCAGCAAAACCAGTATCAGGATTGCTGCAAAAAGACCTGCATCAATCCTTTATTCAAAAAATGAATGAGATCCAAGTCAAACAATTTAATGCTGAAACTTTTTTCCCATATCTAACCAAAAGCTTTTTCGATTTTTATAACTATTTCTTAACAGGCTCTGGATACTCCAAAGAGTTTCTAAATTTACTCTCGTGCTTCTTGAAGCATATTCGAGATTTCAAATTCAGCCTAAAAAAAAAGTTAGTTATAATTGATTTGGATGAAACATTGTGGCCAGGGATTCTTGCAGAAGGAAAAGAAGGAATATATGGTACAGACGAAGTTGAGACAAAAATATATCAGCAGTTCCAAGCCGAGATCAGAGAACTTAAAAGTTTGGGGTATGTATTAGCTGTCTGCTCCAAAAATAACTTTCCAGATGTGCTCGATGTCATGAGTCGAAATTCTGAAATTCATATTGGAATCAACGATTTTGTAAATGTGAGTGCGTCTTGGGAGCCCAAAGATATTCAAATTCGGAATATACTTTCACAAACGGGTTTCGCTGAAAATCAGACAGTCTTTATTGATAATAGTGAATTTGAAAGAGAACTTGTTCGAAAAGCATTTCCAGATCTTGCCATTTTTAATTTTCAAAAGAGTCCCATTAAACGCCTTCTTTCAATCAAAACATACTTTGGGTTTTATAATCCATTTATCACAGATGAAGATTTGAATAGAACAGTTTTGTATCAACAAAATGATAAAAGAAAACTTCTCAAGAGTGAGGTTTCTCAAATTGATGAATGGATCAGAGAACTTGATCCAACTTTATCTGTGCTCCCTCTGAACGACATGCTTCTGGAACGAGCCAGGCAATTGATGCTCAGAACAAACCAGTTTAATATAAATGCAGATAAAGCCAATTTTGATCGTTATTTCGTTGAGTGGAAACAATCCCAAAGGACCATGAAAGTGTTTTCTTACAAAGATCGTTTCGGTGATGACGGAATTATTGGCCTCATATCATGGGTTGAAATGGATGATAGATTCGTAGTGGATCAATTCATTCTAAGCTGTCGTGTTTTTGGACGAAAAATCGAACATGCAATTATGAAGTATGTACAGACTATAGCGCAATCAACTATTGAAAAAACTGTTTTCATCAAGGCAGTTCCGACCCAAAAAAATCAAGCCGGAATGGACTTTTTAAATACATCAAATCTGTTTTCTTGGATAAGTGACTCGGAATATCAAATGAAGGTGTCACCTGTATTAGAAGGTTATCAAATTCTAGTGTATGAAGAAAAAAATAAAAATTGAATTAATGGGCCAGTGATCTATAAATCAGTCTGAGCTGATGAAGGTTCAGTTCTTGAGTCAATGGTCGGCAAACTCTCTTTTGTTAAAATTGCAATTAAAGTTTTTATACCGGGATGAGCGATCTTATTTTGATACGATTCCAGTTTTGATCGTAATATGGCAAGTTCGGGAACTTCTCCAATAACTTGGGACTCACTGTATTTGATGCGAGCAAAGACGAGGGACATAAACCGTTTTTTTTCTTGAAAAGTTAGTGATTTTTCCTGACTCAACAAATAGGAAATGCTTTTATCTTTCAGGTTGGCTAGCCTCTTTAACAAGTCCATACCAAGATAATGTTCCATCAGTGCAAGAGTTTCATAATCAAGATTTTTGTCTTCGCCCATGTAAGAAATCATTCTCAGTTGAAGATTTAAGGGAAATCTTTCAAAGAAGATGTTGAGGTAGAATGGATCCCGGACACCCATGAGTGGTGATTCGAAAGACTCCATCAATTCAATGAATTTCTGAATATGAAAGTCGACGTTTGCATTCAAACGAATACGGACCAAGGAATTAATTACATTATCCAGGTCCGATTCAAGTTTCGGAACATAGTCTTGGCTTCTAAGAAAAAAATTCCATGCTCGCAAACGTTGGTTAGTCTGGTAGGGGTCTGCTTCCTGAATCAAGTTCAAATAATAGGATTGGTCATACGTTTTATAGTAATAAAAAGAGCCCCCGTATTCTTTAGTGGCATTAAAAAGAAATCGCTGGGTATTTTTGTGTTTATATTTTTGAAATAACAAAAGCTTCACTTGATGCCATAATCTGATTAAGCTTTTAGAGGCAGGCTTTGGATAAATAAAATTAAATAATTTTTGTTGCTGCTCTTGTGAAGAGAAGCTGTAAATGATCTCCCAACGCATTAAAAAAATTTGTGCAAGAATTTGAATTTCTTTGGGTATATCTTTTTGACTTAATATAAAGTTTAAACCAGTGACTCCGGTATCGATCTGTTGGTTTCTGTAAACAACATGCAATGACTTTATAAACAGCAGCCATGAGTTTTTTAAGTCCCCCTGTTTGTGTCTTTCCATCAGCTGTTGCATGCTTTCGGACCAATCTAGAAAATAAAATGGCTCAAGTACACCTTCTAATTTTAAGTCAGGCAAGGTTTGATTTTTAATCTCTAAATCAAAATCCTGCAGAAACTGGGCATGCATTTTTTTTATTTCATTGGATTGCGATAAAAATACATTTCCCTCTTCAAGGGGGTTTTCGATCCATGATTGAAAACCGAATCTTGTTGGGTACACTGTGTATCGAGTTCCATCACTTGAATATATTGCACGTTGCTTGGTGAGAAAATTTTCCATTTGAAGATCTACAAAAGGAAAACCACCGTCAGTGAAATCCACATCGCCCAAAATGTTATTTCGAAAATACATTTGTCCAGGAAACAGCTTTGAAACCCATGCAGAGGACTCGCTTGTAACAGATTTTTTGACAAAGGGGCTCTGCTTTCCTTCAATTTGATGTGCGACGAGTGGCAATATATCTGACAAATTAATTAAGCTTTTGGAATCAATAGACGGCTGAAAACTGCTAGGAAAGTGGATATTTAAAACAGCGTATTCGGAATCGTCCCCTGCCATAAGTAAAGTGCCATGTTTTGGATTTTTCGTGGCGGGCAAAAGTGCTGGTGTATTTAAAAACTCACCGTGATCCGAGTAAAGAACTATAATTGATGATTCGAATGAATGAGACTCATAGATATATTTAAAAATTGGTTCTAAATAATCTTCGGCAACTTGAAGAGCGGTTTTTTCATAAACAAATCTGTTGTATTCGATATCTGTTTTATAGGTTGTTGCTAATCGATTTTCTGCATATCTATTTTCGAATCCAAAAGGTGAATTGATATAAGGTGAAATAGGCCGGGGATTTCTGAAAGGATAACGTGCAATACCAGGCCAGTGCAATTGGCAGTTGTGGTACAACGACAAAGTGGGGGTGGAAACTGAACCGATCTGATTCAGATCCTTCAGCACCCGATTTGTAAAATTCTTTGACCACCAAATTTCGTTATAAGAATTATTGTCGATAACTTCGGGGAAGAAAAACTTGCCAATCATGTTGTTTTGCCATGCAAAAAGAAGCACATCCGTGAGATAGAAAGGCAAAAGGATATTTTGGAAACCGGGCTTCGGTGAATTGACGACATCCAAGGTTTGAGTTGGTGAAAAAAAAGCAAAGTCGGCATCAGAGAGAAAAAGTCGAGTCGAGTATCCCCAGGATTTGAATTCTTTGAGAACTCCGTTATCCAAATGAATCGATGTATCGCTCGCGTTTTTTTGCAAGTTCTCACGCATTCCCGAGACATGGGGCTTCTTTCCAGATAAAATTGATACTAGACTTGGCTGGGTTTTTCCAATGTCTGCAATCGGCTTTTCAAAATGAGTACTCTCATTAAGAAATTTCCTAGTATAGGGCAAGTCATCCGAATTTTTATAAAGATTCAGCGCTAGTTGTTTAAGCGAATCCACACCGATTAAAATGACATTGGGTTTTTGTTTATCTTTTACAAAAGAGATTTTGGGTGTCTTTATTTGAAAGCTAATCAGTGGATCATTCAAGTAAAACAGAAAAATGGCCAGTGGTGCTGTACCTAACACTCTTTTGAAAAATGCACTTTCTTTCCTATGAATTAAGAGGTAGCCCACCCAGGTGGCTGCGAAAAGTCTAACGAACATGGGTGATAAATACTGTGAAATAGCCACATACTCAAAACTCAATTGAGACGCCAAAATGTGAGGTGTGTAAGTTAAGAGATACAAATAGGTATAGGCCACTACAAAAATATGAAAGATATACCATCGACATTTGAAAAACCAAATGTGAAGGAAACAGAAAAGACTAAAAGATATATAAAGTATCGCCAGCTTTAGAATAAGCCAAATCAAACTCAAATCATTTTTAGGAAGAAGATCTGTGTTTATAAAGCTTTGAATCAGGCGTTGGCTTGAAAATACGAGCCAAACTTGAGGCAGGAACAAAATAATGCTTATGCATAAACTTTGGATGGCAATTTTTTTATAAGTTTCGCTTTTCATGTTTATTCCAGACCAAAAAGTTTTAAAAATATACGGAATCTCATTTCGAAAGTGACCCATGTAAATTCATAGTTAACAACCCAAATAAAAATTGCTGAATTAATCAGTAAATAAAAAAACCATCTAAAAAAATGATACTCTGAGCGAGGTTCAAGCTCGCCACGTTCAAGTGCCATGGAGCCGCAGGCAATTACACTTAGCAAAACCCAATAAATAGCCGGCGAAGTCAAAAAAAGAAGAGAAACAGAAAAATTGTTTGAGCTCAGAAAGAGCTCTGGTTTTTTAAAAAAATGATAAATAATACCGCACAGAATAATAGAAAAAAGAAAGACAATGATGACCGTAGTTTTGTTCGTTTTTTTATTCTTCATAATTCCAAGAATCGGAAGTACGAAAGCTTCAACTATGATTTTATTATAATTATGATTGAAGTTTTCAAAAAACTCGTAGAGCGTTTTTGATTTAAACAAATTGTAAACGGGTGTTTTGACTTCAAAACCCATCAATCGATACATCAAAACCGACGGCGTGATATAAATGAATATCATCAAAGCCGCATACAAAAAGGAACCGATGCTGACCAGCCAGATTATATAAGTTGGCTCTAGAACTATAAATTCTGCATTAAAAGCAAATCCTGCTTTAAACGAATGCGTGGGAAAAATGATATATTTAAACAGCTGAATATAAGTGCTTGCAGCAACTATCCATTTTTTCAAAAAAATAAGGGCTATGCACATCAAGGAAATCTTGGTGATGCTTTTTAAGGTTTCATGCGAAAGTTCATTTTGACTTTTGATTTTCCAGTCCGCTGAATTTGTTGTCGCTAGCGGAATAGGTGAGAGCAAGAAGCTGCTTCCAATATTGGAGCAAATGTTCAGAAAACTAAGGTTTTGTGGGGTTCTCAAACTGAGGGCAAAGAAAATCAAAATCCAAAAGTTGGATGCAATCACTATGGAAAAAGACCGAAAAAATTCGAACTCACGTAAAGGC
Organism: Pseudobdellovibrionaceae bacterium; assembly: GCA_046318875.1. Lineage (GTDB taxonomy): Bacteria > Bdellovibrionota > Bdellovibrionia > Bdellovibrionales > Bdellovibrionaceae > JBKCTJ01. Next base: position 10,907 of record JBKCTJ010000282.1, read on the forward strand.
AGGATCAGTATTGTGATTGTCCCTAATAAAAAAATTAAAGAAAGCTTGTTCCTTTTGGTCCTCAATGAAAACTTCAAAATGAAGTATACTGAAACGATATATATTAAAAAAGCCAGTGCATGGAAAATCATGTCTTTCATATCAGTTGGTCTTACGCCAAAAATTAACAACAGAGGGCTTAATCCGGAGATTGTTAGAAAAAAATTGCTCATTGAGAAAACAACAAATTTTCTACTCAATAGAACTAAAAACAAAAGAACGAATACCAAAGGCGAAGTACGTGGCATCAGCAAGTGCAACATCAATAAACACATGGCTGTGTTCGCATAGAATAAGAAAGGTCGATTTAGAAAAGAGAACAATGTTTGCCCCCATTACAATTCTTTGAGAATTGGCGTTTTAACATAAACACAAGGAACACTATAACTCGCTTGCTTACCCATGCCCGAAGATGTTCAGGCAATAGAATAACCCCATCCTTTACTCTGTTTTTCTATTAATTTTGCTAAACAAATCTCCGACAGTTTTGGATTCTCGAATATCATTGCCTGAGAGCCATAGGTTGTAATCATTGTCGAGCATGGCAATGATACTGACGACAGCAAGGGAATCCCACTGTGCTAAATCTTGTAATACAGTTGTACTAGCGATAGCATCAGACGATTCCATGCCTAAAGTTTCTTTAAATTTAGCAGCGAATTCACTGAACTCAACCATGTGATACAATGCTGGGATAAACGACTGTGTCGGTCAAGTTGCAAGTGCCTGTACCCCACGAAAGTCCGACGTCAAACTCAGACAGACGTGTATTTTTTTGAAGGATTTTGAAGTTCTTTTTGATTATGGCAAATTGAAAGTGGGATGTGGTTTTTCAGGTTCTGAAAACACATCGGCTTATTGCTCAAAAAAAATGGTACTTGTCTTGGATGGTCTAGGTTAAGCTTAAGAACACAGGGTCTATCTGTGACTGTTGTGTAAAACAGTTTTTTGAACTGTTGTCTAGCTGAGGAGCCAACTTATGTTTTTGCCAAGTGCAGTCATCAAAAAAAAGCGTCAAGGCGAAGAGTTAACAGAAAAAGAAATTCAGTTTTTTATCAACGGCTACACCGAAGGATCGATTCCAGATTATCAAATGTCTGCTTTGTTAATGGCAATTTATTTTCAGGGAATGACAAAGCAAGAAACTCTGCACTTAACCGACACCATGATACACAGTGGAAAAATTTTTCGGTTTCCATTCATTCAGGGTTTCAAAGTCGACAAACACTCCACCGGTGGAGTCGGCGATAAAACCAGTTTAATCTTGGGACCGCTGGTCGCATGTCATGGGTTTTATGTGCCGATGATGTCCGGTCGTGGACTTGGTCACACGGGTGGAACCATTGATAAATTAGAAAGCATCCCTGGTTTTCGAATTGATTTAGGATTTTCGGAATTTCAAAAAAATTTGGTGGATCTAGGAGTTTGTTTTATTGGCCAAACTGGTGAAGTTTGTCCTGCGGATAAAAAAATATACGGCTTGCGCGATGTCACTGCAACAGTGGAAAGTCTTCCACTCATTTGTGCCAGCATCATGTCTAAAAAAATCGCCGAAGGAAGCGACGCCATTGTTCTCGATGTAAAATATGGATCCGGTGCTTTTATGAAGACAGCAGAAGCCGCAGAAAAGCTGGCCCATGGCTTAATCGAAGTTGCCCAGGCACATCATAAAAAGTGCACAGCCTTCATCACAAATATGAATCAACCCTTGGGGCGTTTTTCTGGAAATGCTTTGGAAGTGAAAGAGTGTATTTCCATTATGAAAGGTGAAATGCACATTGGACCAGGCGGATACGATCTTTATGAAGACACCAGGGAGTTGAGCTTACAGTTGTCTGCAGAAATGTTATTTCTTTCGGGTAAATACAAAGATTTTCAAAGTTGTTACGATCTTTCAAAGGAAACTTTGCAGTCGGGAAAGGCATTGAAAAAATTCGAAGACATGTGTCACAGACAAGGTGGAGATCTAACAGCCCTGGCATCTACAAAATTAAAATTGGACGTGCTTGCTGAATCTTCTGGATATGTTGAAACCATTGATACTGAAAGGGTGGGATACGCTGGCGTCTTTTTGAAAGCAGGCAGACAGAAAACATCAGATCTGATATTGCCGGCACCGGGAATTGAATTTCATTACAAAGTTGGAGATGTCATTTCACAAAATCAACCCATGTATACCTTGCATGGAAATGATCCCAAGGATTTGCAACAAGCAATGGATTATCTAAAAAGCTCATTCACTGTTACAAAACAAAAAGTTGACAGGTTGTCTTTGATTTATAAACATATTGATGAGTGAGTATTGATAAACTTCAAGAAACTGTTGCTGCCATTAAATCCTATTCTGCGATTAAGCCGAGAGTCGGTGTCGTCTTAGGATCAGGACTGGGAGCATTCATCAACGAAGTCAAAATCAGTCACTCAATTCCTTTTGACCAAGTTCCAAATTTTAAACCGACAACTATTGAAGGGCATGCAGGAAATTTGATTCTTGGAACGGTGGGTTCTGTTCCTGTAGTGATTTTACAAGGTCGATATCACCATTATGAAGGTCACTCTCTGGACACTGTTGTTTTTCCAACTCGAACATTAGCTCTGTTGGGAATTGAGACTTTGATTCTGACAAATTCAGCAGGTGGTTTCGGCGATACAATGCAGCCAGGTGATTTTATGATCATCGAAGATCACATCAATTTAACTGGAACAAATCCGCTGATGGGCCCAAATATTAAAGAGCTGGGGCCACGATTTCCAGATATGACCGAAGCCTACGACGCTAGATTAATTGCTTTGATGGAAACAGTTTTTCAGCAACTCTCAATAAGATACCACAAAGGCGTCTATTGCGGAGTCACCGGACCAACCTACGAAACCCCAGCAGAAGTGCGCTATTTAAAAATGATTGGTGGCAAAGCCGTCGGCATGAGCACAGTCCCAGAAACAATTGCAGCAAATCACTTTGGACTGCGAGTGGCAGCCCTGTCTTGCATTACAAATCTAGCAGCAGGAATTTCACCACACAGATTGTCCCACCAAGAAGTCACAGAAAACGCAAGAAAATTCGAATCCCTGTTCTGCATCTTCCTTAAAGAATTCATCAGCCAACTCAAATAAAAAAAATCTGAAAAAATTTCCCAGCCGCGCCGAAATAAATTGGCACTGATATCAAAATCCTTCCTCGCCAGAATTTGTCACGGACCTAAGGTCCAGTTTGCTTTAGATTGTCGAAAGTTTAGCCGAAAGCTTAACCATGACAGTGAAGGCTTCAGTCTTTAAGACTGATCTGCTTCAAAGCCATATCCTGAAAGGATTTCAGGGGAAAGCGGGCAAATATGGACGTTGGAAAAACTTTCTTGAGACTGATTATTTCGATTTTCTGTTTCTCTTTTTTAACTGCTTGTGCTGTAGAAAAAAAGCCAGTCACAGTTTTTAATGACAACAGTCAGGCGCTGAATGGAAAGCTTGGTGATTGTGATGTCTTGACCATCAAAACAAAATTTATTGTGCAATGGAAGAGTGGAAAATTTTCAGTTCATGAAGCTGAAACAAAAGATG
>JBKCTJ010000283.1:0-3547 GCA_046318875.1 Pseudobdellovibrionaceae bacterium
GAGAGAAAGAAAAAAATATAGTGACAATTAACATTAGGAATATTAACAAGGCGATAAAGTTTAATAAAGCGTGGGGAAAATACCCGTCATTTTTAAATTGATCACAGGACACAGCACCTTTGCGCTTTGAAAGCTTTTGACGATCATCATCCAGCACCAAAGAAATATGACCAAACTGAGGAATATCCCATCCCATGGCTTCATAAATCATCAATTGACGAAGGGTATTCGGCAAATGCTCTTCAGCTCGCAACACGTGAGAAATTTTCATCGAGTGATCATCAACGGCACAACAAAAATTATAGACAGGCATTCCATCTGATCGCAACATCACAAAGTCACCGACCATGTCCGAAGGAAACCGGACATCACCGCGAACCAAATCACGCAAAACAAAATCTTTTTTAAATTGTTTAGTTTTAAATCGAACAACAGCTGTTTTGCCTGACTTGATTTCTGCTTGAGCTTTCTCTAGTGGCCAAGACTCATAAGGCGAAGAAATATGCGGAGGTTTATTCGCAGCAATGGCCGCTTGTCTTTGCATGTCGATTTCAGCATCCGTTAAAAAGCAATAATAACCAAGACCACGACTCAACAGGTCTTGAGCTACTTCTGCATAAATAGATTTTCTTTGGCTCTGCTTGTAAGGGCCGTAAGGTCCCATATCACCCAGTGTCGCTGGATTGGGGCCCTCGTCCCACTTCAATCCCAGCCATTCTAAATCCTTTAAAACCATTTTTAAGGATTCATCTGTGGAACGAACTTCATCCGTGTCTTCAACACGCAAAATAAACTTTCCGTTATTTTTCTTTGCAAAAAGATAATTGTATAAAGCTGTTCTGGCACCGCCAACGTGCAAATAGCCAGTTGGGGAAGGGGCAAATCGAACGCGGACTTCAGGAAATTTGGACATAAACCACCACCAAGTAAGTATTTATTGTCCATTAAAGAGCAATGGGTGTCACTCATTTGCCTGGAATGATTTTCCAGGCACCAAGACAGGGGATCTTGAATTTTGCAGTATTACTCTAGGCCAAAGATCGCTTTGACTTCAGTTTGAGCAAAAAGTTCGTCTTTCGCAGGGGAAAGCTCAAGTTCTTTGCGTAAAAGAGTTCGAGCATTTTCAAGCATTCGCTTTTCACCGAAAGAAAGCTCTTTATCGATGCGCAAAACGAAAAGGTCTCTTAAAACTTCAGCAATCTCGTAAACCGAACCCGTTTTAATTTTATCCATATATTCACGGTAACGGCGGTTCCAAGTTTGTGTATCAACTTTGATATTTTTTTGTTTAAGGATATCGATCACTTTTTCTGCTTCCAGACCAGAAATAATTGGTCTAAGTCCAACGGATTTCACGTTGTCTTTGGGGATCATGATCTTCATTCCAGTTTCAATCATTTGAACGGAATAGAATTCTTTTTTTGTTCCCAAAATTTCTTTGATCTCAACAGCAACGACGCGCCCCACGCCATGACCTGGATAAACAGCATTGTCTCCGACTTTGAAGGTCACCATACGCTACGTCCCCCAATCCAAAAGGTAAAAAATGTAGACACCGAGGTATAGCAAAATTGACACGGATTATCAATTTTTCCCTTCATTTTAGATTTTGCAGCAGTAAAAAATACACAGGGATTCTGCTGATATCGCTTCTATTCGAGTACATCAGCAAAATAGAATCCATTTAGACTTTGTGCGCAAAGGGACTCCCGCAACTTCAGAGTCCTTTGGGCTTAGGAAACCCCGGCCAATATCACAGAACCATTGGTTTTTGAGAGCTCCAATTTCATTTTTGCATGTTCCGGAAGCTTCAAATCAGGATCGTTTTTCACAATCAAAAATGCATCTTCCCGAGCAATCATCATGATCTCTTGATCACGGATTAAGTGGGCCAGTTTAAATCCTGTCAGACCAGATTGGCGGGTTCCTAAGAACTGTCCAGGTCCGCGAATTTCTAAATCATGTTCGGCGACTTCAAATCCATCCGTGGTTTTTTCCATAATGGTGCAGCGATCTTTGGATTCTTCGGAAACAGCATAGCCCATAATTAAAACGCAAAAGCTTTTGTGTTGACCTCGGCCGACACGGCCACGCAATTGGTGAAGTTGGCTTAGGCCAAAACGTTCAGCGTGTTCGATTAAAATAATGTTTGCATTGGGAACATCGACTCCGACTTCGATCACAGTGGTGCTGACTAAAATTTGTGTTTCGCCTTTGCGATAACGATCCATGATTTGTTCTTTTTCATCTGATTTCATTTTCCCGTGGAGCAAATCAAATTTAAATTCTGGGTGAGAATTTTTTAGCTTTTCATATTCTTCCACTGCATTTTTTAGATCGATTTTTTCGCTTTCTTCAACTAACGGATAAACAAAATAAGCTTGTCTGCCTTTTTTGATTTGATCTAACATAAAAAACACGGCTTGTTGTCTTTTCGTTTGATAAACCACTCGAGTTTGAATTGGGGAGCGACCCTTTGGAAGCTCACGCATGGTGCTGACATCCAAGTCGCCGTAAACCGTCAGTGCAAGGGTTCGAGGAATTGGTGTTGCCGTCATCACTAAAAAATGTGGAGATAATCCTTTGGACTTTAACTTCGCCCTTTGATTGACTCCGAATCGATGCTGTTCATCGACGATCACCAAGGCTAAATGTTTAAAGACCACTTCATCTTCAATCAGTGCGTGGGTTCCAATCAAAATTGAAATTTCTCCGGATTGAAGTTCTTCAAATAAACTATTCCGTTCTGAAGTTTTTGTTTTTCCCGCCAGAAAAGCAGCTTTTTTTCCAAAGGCACCAAAAAATTTCTCAGCATTTTTAAAATGCTGCTCGGCTAAAATTTCCGTCGGTGCCATGAGCGCCACTTGAAAACCCGCTTGGATTACTTGCAATGCCGCTAGAAAACTGACAATGGTTTTTCCGCTCCCGACATCGCCTTGAACAAGACGATTCATGGGATGGGGCTGAGCTAAATCAGCTTGGACTTCTTTCAGCACAGTGACTTGGGCATTCGTCAGCTCAAAGGGCAAATTTTGAATGGCCACTTCCATCATTTTTTCGTCATTGGGAATGGCTGTGGATTCTTCTTTGGCAAATTCAGATTTCCTGGTCGCTAAGAAAATTTCTAGCCAAAAAAATTCATCGTATTTTAAACGAAAATGCGAATTTGATTTTCCCTCGATAAATTTATTCACGCCCTCGGCACTGACATTTTGAATCTGTGGTGCATGAACAGTTTGAATTGCATCTTTCCAAGTCATCATTTTATGTTTTTGCCTGACCTCCTCAGGCAAATAATCATCTTTGAATTCTTCTGGATTTAAACTCTCAAAAGCGCTTTGGATCATTTTTCGGATTTTAGATGAAGCAAGCCCTTCAATTTCCGTATAAATCGGGATCAGTTGATCCTGTTGTTCTTCGGTTTCTGATTCTTCAGTGAGTGGTCGCAGTTCTGGATGATGAAATTCGATTTTTCCGCGATAGTTCATCACTTTGCCGATGACGCGAACTTCTGTTCCCTTTTGGAATCTTTCAAAATATCCACGGT
>JBKCTJ010000284.1:0-13244 GCA_046318875.1 Pseudobdellovibrionaceae bacterium
GTTTAACTTGAATAAGATTACTGAAATTAAAATCATTAACCGCTGAGGAGAAAGACAACTTAATTCTGAAACTAGCTTGGGTTCATGAAATGAGATTCGAATTTGCCAAGTCAGTTGGAATGCTTAAAAAAATACAGCCAAAGAAAAATTCAGCGGACCATTTATTTAAGATCATCCTTTTAAGTGAGCTCGCAGGGCAAAACCCCCTGCACCTTTACCGGGAAATTATTGGCTCTTCAAAAAAAGCCCAACAGAGGCAATATGCAGCTTACAAATTAATCATGGCTTCACAAAAACCAGATCATCCCTATCAACAATATTTTCAAATGATTCAATCCAATCCTCAGTTGATGAAAACGGCTACTTTGTATGTTTTTGAGAAAAATAAAAAAAACAAACTTGTTCAGAAAGCAATTCAATCAAAATCAATTCGAAATACTTTTGAAGCCCAATTGATTACGCGAACTTCTGAGCTCGAAAATTTCAGACTCATCCAAAATAAAATTTCAAAATTACCGCGTTTCATCGGATCTGATTCCCACATGAAGAATGCTTTGAATCAACGTCTGACGATGATCAAGTCCACGGAAATTTTTATTCAACAAGCCATTCGCAGCCGGGATCTGATCTTACAAGTCGCAGGACTCTCTCTGCTGTATCAACAGAATAAAATGCTGGGTCAAGAAATCCAGAACTCAAAGCCTCCTCGTGGGCTAAATAAAGATGAAATTTTGACTTACCAGGCGGCCATTCAAAAGCAAGCAAGCCTGTATATCACCCAAAGCAAAATAATCCAGAACAAAGCCCTGGCCCTGTGGAACCTCGAAGAATTCCAGGCTGAATCCTCTCAGTTGCAACAAATGGCTGTGAATCAAGAAATGGCAGGACACAAGATTGCTCTAATGAACCAATCCCTTTTAACCCGTTCTGGCGAACTTCTTCAGTTTAGCCGAACTGATTTTGAAAAAAATTCCTTAAAACGACGCAAGTTGCAGTCACAAGCCACTCAGCTGAAACAACAGCTCAATACAAACCCTTTTGATTACAGCACCTTAGCTGAATTGAAGGACCTGGAAACGGCTCTGGGAAGTGGTCCCATGGTTGCTTACCTCAATGTTCGACTGAGTCAGTCCACAAAAGGAGGTCGAAATTGAAAACATCTAAAACCCTGATCATGACAATCATGATTTCGATTTTCACTGCAAACACAGCTACAGCAGCAACTCAAAAAACAAAGTCTGCGAAGAAAACTTCTTCCCAACAACGACTGAAACAAGATGTCAGCTTTGATGAGCATACAGTTTCCGGTAACTACCAATTGCCCTTTGAATCCACCACTGTAGTTGAAGATGAAAAAAACCTGGATGACTTAATTGGTGTTCGAAAGAACTTTCAAGATCGCATTCAAGCAGCCCAGGAATTGAGGTAATCAAATGAGAAACACGCAATCACTCTACTTTCTTCAAAATAATAAAGGTGAACTTGTGCGCTCTTTGAAGTGGGAAACTCAAACCCTTTATGTCATTTACCGATTTGATTCTTTCCGAATTGAGACACTGACCGATTTAACAGAACTTGAAACCAAAGAAATTCATTTTGAAACTTTACAAACAATTACAAAAGATGTCTTTTCAACAAAAGATCATGTCGACATTCAAAGAACACATTTAAAATTAATCGCAAAACCAGATTCCCTTGTCATGCCACAAATGGTTTTCAATGAAGATCGTTTTGATGTTTTCGAAACAACTTTAAAAAGAACCGGCGCAGTTTGCACCGCCATGATTTTGTTAATTTTAGGGATCCATTTCATTTTCCCAACGAAGCCAGCGGTAAAACAAGAGCTGCAAATTGTCCAAGTTATCGACCGGAAAAATTTGAAAGAAGAAACGTCCCTTTTGATGAAACCAATGAAAAAAAATAAAGAAATTCCTGTGATGAAGAAAAAAATCACCAAACTGGCAAAAATTAAACCTCGTCCATCACCAAAATTTGCCCAACGTGGTGAAGTCGGAATCTTGGGAGCATTAAAATCAAGTTCTCAACGTGGTGGCCTTCAACTTGATAAAGTCGGTGCAAGCCGGGGTATCGGTCGCGGTGGTGATGAAGGCAGCGGTGGAATTCAAACTGCTGTTTATAGCAAAGGTTTATTTTCTGCGCCACTCGGCAGCGGGAATCGACCCCAGGGTGCTGGCGGATACGGCACCAAAGGTAAAGGCGGAGGAAAAGCTGGCTATGGCAAACAAAGTTTAGTTGGCGCTTCAGAGAGTTATTTTGAACCTGTCACAAGCGAAACTTGGGTTCAAGGCGGACTTGATCCCAATGAAATCGCAGCAGTGATTCAACGTCATGAAAGCGAAATTCGAGCTTGTTATGAAAAGGCGTTACAATCCCGCCCAAATTTAAGTGGACGACTTTCAATGAAATTTCTGATCGGCGCCAAAGGACAAGTGACAACGGCATCCATCAGCAATTCAAGTTTAGGCCATTCTGGAGTTGAAAATTGCATTCAAAGCAGATTGAGAACATGGCCTTTCCCTCGCCCCGAGGGAGGAGTCACGGTAAAAGTAAATTATCCGTTCATTCTTCGAAGAGTCGTTGGAACATAACCAGGAGAAACCCATGAAAAGAACCACTCAATCCATCTTATCATTCAGCTTAGCCGCATTTCTTGGAGCCTGCAGCGGTGGCGGTGACTCTGATCCATTATCCAAATACAATCTGCGCGAAGGCGGAACAGACGCGCAACAAAAACAGCAACAGACTCTTTTACAATCTGGGAAATTATCTGTTGAGCTGGTTTCAGAAAGTGAATCATCACAAACAGTTCTCAATCACTTTATCGAAGGGCAAAGCTCGCAAATTCTGCTCAAAGTGACAATCCATGATCCAAAAATTTTAGTTTATTCGATGAACTTAACTCAATTTCCCCACATCGATCAGCCAACACTGACAGCTACGGACCAACCTGGTGTGTTTGCATTTGTCTGGACTGCACCGAAGGGATTTATTCCACCAGGACAAATAGGCCAAGCCTTAAATGTTCGTTGGGAAATTAAAGTTTCCGAAGCTACTGTTCCTGAGTTAAATGGTTATTTGCAAACAGGATCATTTCCAATCAATATCAGCAGATCAACTGAAGTTCCTAGAATAGTGTCTTATGATCGATTTTCTAAGGGTGTTGAAGAAGACCAATCCATTCCATTTACAGTGACTATTGATGATCCGAATTCAAAGTCTGAAAATCAAATTCCATTTCTGTCCTTCACAGGTGTTCCCTACCTGAATACCGAAGCTTATTGTGCTGACTTTGCAGGCCGCATGGTCATTGACCCAGCCAAGTCTGAAAATCCAGAGCGCCTTTCAGACACTCGATGGAAATTTCATTACCGCATGGACACTCGAAATCTTCCGATCGACCGTGACCGTGTTGGAAATGAAAATTTGAATTCACCTTCTGTTGATGTCTGTTTTTACCTAGCTGCAGTCAGTGGCGTGGGACAAACAACTTCTGCAAAATTTAAACCCACCAACAAAGCCAATTACGCTGTGAAAATGCCAACATTAAAGTGGCAAAATGAATTCCTTGTCGAAATGACTGGTGGCGAAGAAACAAAAATTCGATTTGAAACTGGAATCCAAACTGATCAAGCCGATGCTTTGGGTCAAGTCAGTCTTTCTAAACAAACTGCAGAGCTTGCCCGAATTCCGGGAGTTAAAAGTCTTCGATGTGGAATTGGTCCCCAAGACACACAGATCAAACAAACTTGTGAACTGACTTGGAAACCAAATTGTTCATCAACAGCAAAGTCATTTCAACTGAAATTCACAGTGCAGAATTCACTGGGATCAAAGAAAAAAGAAAAACTTTTTACTCGAGATTTTAAAATTCTAAAACCAGCTGCCGGATGTGCGAGCAATTAATTGAAAGTCACTAAAGTAAAAACTGGTCCTAGATTGGAGAAGTTATGAAAAACGGTCAGCTTATCACAAGAGTAATAATCACTTTAACGGTATTACTTTTTCTGGCAACACCTGCGATGGCGCAAGTCCGCTCGGCACAAGGTGCTGGGAAACAAACAGCTTCCAAAAATTCGCCGAAGAATTTAAAAAATGATCTGAATCGCTTAAATGATAATACAGCAATTCAAGAACGTATCCAATTCATGGATTCAAGCCAGCGAGTCAGAATTGTTCAAAATCGATCTGTTGATCGCAACCATCGCATTGAATTAAATGCTCAGCTTGGATTAAACAACAATGCAGACAGTTATGTGCAGACGCAAAACACTGGCATTGGATTGCACTACCATTTTAATCCTCAATGGACCTTTGGATTTGAATATCAAAAATTCGGAAACAAATTAACTCCCGAAGGACAGAGACAATTGGATACAGCCCAGGATTCTCAAAACAAAGATCCAAATAGCCAAGCTAAATTTCCAAGCGTTGATTATCCACTCGATTCTAAATTTGCAATGATCAGTGTTTATCCAATATATGGAAAACTGAATCTGTTTGATTCTGGTGTTGCACAGTTCGATTTGTATGGAACCCTTGGTTATGGCCAAATGTCTCTCCGATCTGGCAGCGCAAGTGGGATGATGGCTGGTTTAGGTGCTGGAGTATGGTTGAATAATTTATTTACTGCAAGAATTGAGGGTCGATACCTACGATATGCAGATTTAGTTACTTCTGAAAACAGACAACAAAATGTTTTTCAATTGGTTGCAAGCCTTGGGATGTTTATATGGTAACAAACACATTAACCGGAAAAAAAATCTCGAAACATTCTCTCTTGTGTGCCATGATGATTTATTTGATTTTTCCATTTACACTTTTCGCAGAAAAAGGAAATTCAGATCGCCAATTGCTTCTTCAAGGCCGATTGCTTTTTGAAAAAAATAAATTAGACGAAGCTATTGAAACGTATTCTAAAATCCCCGTGAGCTCGGATTTTTGGTTAGAAGCCCTTGAGGAAAGGGCCTGGGCTCACACGCGAAATAAAGATTATCCAAAGGCCCTCGCAGATCTAAAATCAGTGACTCACCCCGTTTGGAGTGCTCAGGTTGGACCTGAAAGCATTATGCTTTCAGCATTTGTTTCCTTAAAAATCTGCGCTTACAAAGACACTTTGGAAAAAATTGAATTGTTCAAAAAGCGGATGATTTCAAGGGTTACAGCTCTAGAAAACTTACAAAAAAATCCTGTAACTCCAGGTCTGATGAAGAACCTGCAATTGGCCACTGACAAGAAAATGACAGTAATGGAACTTGGTAAATCTGCCGAATTGTATCCTCGTTACTTTTTTCGAGATCAAAAATTACTTCAAGCCTATTCTGTCAAAGATCTTGCGAAAATGAGTTCACGAATTTCTGATTTAATTGATCGAGATATGAATGAAATTCAAAAGAATTTGACGAAAATGAAAGTCATCGAAATTGAAGTCATCCAGCGAGTTTCAACAACAAAAGAAATCAAGCAAACTAAAAAAAATCTTTCATTTTCACGCTACGATAAATCCCAGCAAGTCTCCTTTCCGATTTTAGATGATGAAGTCTGGTTAGACGAAATGGGAAGTTTTGAAGTGAAATCGCAACACTGTCTGTAACACTTTCTGTAAAGGATGAAACCATGAAAACACTGACCACGAAATTGATCATCTTAAGCGCACTGGTCACAGCTTGTGGAGTTGAAAATCCAAGCAAACAGGGTCCCGTTCAAAATACGGAAACAAAAACTCTTCAAGCATCCAAAGATGAACAAGCTGGGAATCCCAAAGTGAATATTCTATTCGTCGTTGATAATTCAGGATCAATGCAGGGGTACCAACAAAAAATGGCAGACAATATCGCACAATTTGCAGAAACTTTTTTCGACAACACTCGCGTTGACTACAAGATCGGTGTTGTTCCCGTCTATGATTCAAAATATTTACACGACGAAAAAATTTACAACAGTGGGAAACGAAAAATGAATCCACTGGGAGAATTGGTCAAATTAAAGGGCCTTGCAGAGGGTGATTTGGCGACTGAAGTTTTTATTACTCGGAATACTCCAAATCCTAAAGAGGTTTTAAAACAGACTGTTCTTTTGGGAACTCAATGGGGTCCTGAAGCTGAGGAGTCTTTTTCACCAGTCATTGCTATCATGGATCCAACAATTAATTCTGAAAAAAATCAAAATTTTTATGATCCAGAAGCTCATTTGGCAGTGATTTTTCTGACAGATGCTGATGATGTCAGTCCCAATCTTTCTGCGGAAGATTTTTATAACCAACTTCTTGCAAGTAAAAATGGTGATCGATCAAAAATCCTCATTGCTGCAGCTATCCCTGACGTTGCAAAACATGGATCTTCATGCACAACGGATGGCCGTGGACCCATTGATGCGATTCCGACTTTGATGAAAATATCTGGGGGCATTACTGCTGATTTGTGCTCCAATGCTTTTGGTGCACGCTTAACTCAATTCGGAAATTATTTGGTTCAACAGCTCACTTCGCAAAAGATTCCGTTGGGTTTTATTCCTGATGTCACAACATTGATGGTGACTTATGGAGCACGTGATTCAAAAATCGAAGACCGCCAGGTCATTCCACGAGGATCCAAGGGATATTTTCTTGATATGACACCTTCACAGCCTATGATCGTTCTCAGTCCAGACTTAATATTACAAACGGTTCCAGGTGGTGTGATTTGGATCTCGGCAAAGCCATTAAACTTGTCTGAACAACCTGAAGACTTGCTTGAGTTGTAAAAGTTGATTATCCTTTTGATATAGCTCTGTCTTTCAAAATGTCAAAAGGTGTCAATTGAGGCAATCACTTCCCATCGATCCCGAGCTGCCCCGAATTTTAAAAGCAATCGAAGACCATGATGTTGTGTTATTGACAGCAACTCCTGGTGCCGGAAAAACAACTCGAATTCCTGCAGAGCTTTTAAAGAAGTTCAAAAAAATTCTGGTCATCGAGCCACGACGAGTTGCCTGTATTTCCTCAGCGCAGAGAATCGCCGATGAAAACAAACTCCGCCTCATTGATGATGTTGGCTACGAGGTGCGATTTGATCGGCAGGTCAACGCGCAAACAAAAATCACTTTGATGACGGATGGCTTATTTTTACGAAAGCTTCACCAAGAATTGAATTATGATGTCATTATTTTAGATGAATTTCACGAACGCACCATCAGCTATGATCTGATTTTGGGCTTACTTAAAGAAAATTTAGAATTGGGAATGAAATTCAAACTGGTTTTAATGTCAGCGACATTTTCTGAACAGAAAATGAAAAATTATTTTCAAAGCTCCCAGTTAAAAACCTGTTTCGTGGAAGTCCTTGGTCAAGTCCATAAATTGACTACCCAATATTCGAAAAACCAACAATCCCTGTTAATCAATGATCAGTTTTTTCAAAAGCTTGTCTTGTGTGTTGAAGAAGCACTTCACATACGTGTTGAAGAAAAACTTCAAAGTGCAGTTTCTTCCATCCTGGTTTTTTTACCTGGCAGCTTTGAAATTGACCAAGCTTCGAAATGGATTTCACAAAAATTTCCTCAACTTCTCATTCACAAATTACACGGACAATTGGGACTGCAAGAACAAAAAGATGTCATTCTGTTTACTGGTAAAGAACAGCGAATTATCTTGAGCACCAATATCGCAGAATCATCATTGACCATTCAAAATGTGGACTGTGTGATTGATTCAGGCCTACAAAAAATTTCCAGGTATCAAAAACAAAGCGGTTTAACACAGCTCTCAGTAGAAAAAATTAGTCTTTTTTCTTCCAAACAAAGAGCCGGCCGGGCCGCACGTTTAAAGTCTGGCCTCTGTTTCAAAATGTGGACTCACTTGGATGAAAAATCATTTGATCAAGAAACAGAACCTGAAATTTTGCGAAGTGATTTATCTGAGAGTTTACTTTTTTTATTCTCTTTTGGAATTCAAAACCCCACAGCTTTTTATTGGTTAGATTCACCCGATTTAATGAAAATAAATTCTACTCTTGTGCATTTGCGAAGTCGTGGGTTTATAGATGACAACGGAAAAATCACTGACAAGGGGAATCGTGTTCTTCAGTTTCCTTTTGATTTTGATAAAAGCTTACTTTTAATCGAAGCAGAATTGCAGAATCAAGGGCACCTAGCAGCACTTTTAGTTTCTCATTTAGAAGGAAAATCTTCGCCGACTATCAGTGATCCCTCATTAAAATCAGATATTTTTCAATTGCTGACTCATGGATTTTTAAATCCGATGCAAAATAAAATCTATCAGCAAACCCTATCGCTAATGCCCCAGTCCAAACCCAAAAATTTTGACGAAGATGACCTTTCCCTTTTACTGCTCAGAGCCTGGCCCCATCATTTGTGTCGCCGCCGTGAAGCGGGATCAGACAGAGCAAAACATTTTTCAGGTTTAGGTACAAAAATGCACCGCCAATCCTCGGTTCTCAATGCGGAATATTTTATTGCGGTTTCTGCCAGCGAAAATCAAAACGAAATTCAAGTCAGGCTTGCCCATGGAGTTGAAAAGGCAGATGTTCTGCAAAAACTCGGGTCTTGGATCGTGACAGAAAAGAAAATAGAAATGAATTTGGATCAGTTGGCTTTTTACGTCCAGCAAAGAAAACTTATCGGCAAAATCGAAATCGATCTGCAAAAACTGCCGGCAGACTTTCAAGAAATGAAAAGACAACTTCAGAATGATGTGGCAGAGCGATTTTCAAATTACATTCAGTCTTTCGACGAAAAAGAACAACAAGAAGATCTTTGTCATTTTTATCAGCTTTCGAATTGGGTTCAAAATGAACTTCCTCAACTGATTCAAGCAAATTCATCGGGAATGAAAGCTCTTCCGTTTCCACCGGAGAAACTTGAAAAAGTCTTCTTCAAAAATTCATTACTTCAATTGAGTGAAATTTTAATTTCCAGCGAGACTTCATTCCAAAATCTTTTCGAAAAAAACTGGTGGGATTACTTTGAAATTTATCTGAATCAAGAATTCGAAATCACGGGTAAACAACTTCAAGATTTGTTGTCTTGTTTTCCAAACAGCCTAAAGACAACCCGAGGAAATCGAAAAATTCAATATCTATCTGAAGGCCCAACCGTAGAAGCCCGTCTGCAAGAATTTTTTGGGATGAAATTCCATCCAACGACCCTGAAGGGTGCACTTCCACTAAGATTGGTTTTGCTCGGGCCACATAACAGACCAGTGCAAACAACTTCGAATCTAATTTCATTTTGGAAAACATCCTATCCAGAAATTCGAAAGGAGCTTCGAGGCCAATATCCAAAACATGCTTGGCCCGATGACCCAGTGAATTTTGTCGAAGTCATCAAGCCCAGATATAAATAGTCGTTTTTCACACAGTTTCGTTCTCCAAGATCATTGGCAAAATTCCTCCTGGTTTTCCCCTATGAATTTGAAGCTCGCTCATTAAAGTACTTTTAGAAGGTTGAATAAATTTATTTTGCAGTTTTGAAAAGTAAAGGCAGCCGATTTCTTCAAAGGGCCGTTCTTGAACAAAAGCCTCGCCCCACCAGCAAGATGACTATCTTCGGTGCGGTTCACAGACAAAAGCTTGGCAATTTTTTTTTGAAAATCTGTTAACGGCATAAATTGACTCCGAGTATCCAAAGCCGACGATCACCATTTTTCATCAACTGACTTCCGACCCATGCAATGTCTTCTTTACGGATCAAGTACTGAGGGTCAAAGGACCAAAAACAACGGGCATGGTACTTACGATACGCGCGCCTCGCTTCACGCAACAAAACCATTTGCCGAGCCGTATGTGGCGCCAACGTGCGCCGGCTCATCCGACCACCCCGCTGGCCAATCTGCGAAAGATAGGATTTTACACTTTGAGGAAGCTTTCGGTTCATCATAAACAGCTTATGATAAAAAACCAATAAATTCAATAATATAGTCAGATTTTACTATTTTAGATCAACTTGACTCGGAATATGTGACGAATTCGAACTAGCCCCTCTGCGCTTGTGCAACAATGACAAAAGCCGAAGTCCTCTTCAGACTCCGGCCAGGAAAAATTGGATCGTTGAGTTGTCGCGGGCGAATATTTTTTACAATAACAATTTGGGAGGTGATGGGAGGTGATTAGTCTCCGCCGCCATATCCGTCATGGTTTGAAATATTGGAATGTTCACAAGCTTGTGCAGACATATTTTGTCCTGGGACATGGACAACACACAAGCCGTTCGTTGATCTAAAGATATGAGTCAACCCACACTCGCTTTCAAGTTGATAAACTTTTCCTGTTTTCCCAATCACCTGAGTCTCCCCAGCAGCGACGACAGCTTTCAGCACATTGCAACTGACTTGAGAGGCAACAATCGCTGCAGAAGCATAGCTCCCCGTAAAAACAACAAAAATAGACAAAATCATTTTTTTCATAAGAATCTCCTCTAACATCATCCACTGTTTTCAAATCCTCACGATTTAAATACAATTGATTTATTTACTTATGAAAAACGTCTAATCTCATTTGAATCAAATGTAAAATAGAATTTTTATTTTACTCCCGAACCTTAAAGAAAGCCTGTAAAAATGGGGAAGTCTGGGACAGGCAGAGCTAGTCGGGGTTGTGTGATCTCACCCGACAGTGGCAGAGCTTCCCTGTTCCATAAATTACAAAGCTGAAAACCAACTTTGTTTGTTAGGCGGTTTTTTTGCTTTTGCTAGTTTTCGTTTTCGATTGACACCATTCCGTGACTGTTTCAGCTATTTGATCCAGAGGTTTGACTGCGACAGCACCACCTTTTTCGATAGCTTCTCGGGGCATTCCAAACACAATGGACGTCTTTTCATCCTGCGCCACGGTCGAGTGCCCTTGATCCTTTAATACCTTCATTCCCCGGGCACCGTCAGATCCCATCCCTGTCAATAATCCAGCCACCAAATGAGGATGATTCAATTGCGATGCACTTTGAAAAAGATAATCCACCGAAGGTTTATGGCGATTCACAGGTGCATCCTCATTGACTTCGACAAACAACTTTCCATTTTTGATTTTAATTCCCATTTGCTTACCGCCAGGTGCAATTAAAACCAAATTTTTTACCACTTCATCACCGTCTTTGGCTTCACGGACCTCAAAGGGACAAAGTTGATTCAGACGTTGAGCAAAAGCTGCAGAAAAAACCGGTGGGATGTGTTGAACAATTAAAATCGGTGGGATCTCTTGAGGCATCGATCGCAAAACATGACTCAAGGCTTCCGTTCCGCCCGTGCTTGCACCCAATAAAATCAAAGCTCCACAATCAGGATCTACTTTTGAAGTGACCTTACGAATAACTCGCTGAGATGACCTCAGTTGAGCCATCGCTGCTGTCCTGATCCGATCACGAATATCTTGAGCCACGGCTCTAAGATCTTTAAAAGACGGCTTTTGAATATAATCAACAGCTCCACTTTCCAGTGCCATAAGAACTTGTGGCCCTTCTTCTTTAGAAATGGAACTGATCATTACGGTTGGAATATGATATTTGGGAAAGATCTTTTTTAGAAGCGTGACTCCGTCCATTTCAGGCATATGAATATCTAAAGTAATCACATCAGGCTTGTGCTGTTGAATTAAAGCTTCCACTTGCGTAGGAAGCTCAGCTTCCCCAGCAACAATCAGACTTGGATCTTCACTAATCACTTGTTTTAATAATTGTCGAATTGTCGGAGAGTCATCAACGATGAGGACTTTCTTTTTTTCAGAAGCAGCGGCAGCAGCAGGAATTGAGCTCGATTGTGAGCTCGATTGTGAGCTCACAGTCGAGCTCGCTTTCTTTGATCCTAGAATTGCCAAACGCACTTTGGCGCGAATTTCATTGCTCGCCTGACCTAAATTTTCCAAGGAAGGCTTTTCAACGTAATCAAAGGCACCTAGCTGAAGCACCTTTTGCCCAAGAGCCGGATCTTCCCGATTCACTGAAGATAAAATAACCACCGGCGGTTTTTCTAGACCCTTAGATTGCTCTAAAAATCCGACTCCGTCCAGCTCTGGCATATGAATATCTAAAGTAATGACGTCAGCCTTATTCCCCGATTGAATCCATTTCAGAGCCTCTAAACCATTCTTACACGATCCGACAATTTCGAAACCTTCTTCTTTTAGAAATATCTTTTTCAGAAGCGCATGAATCACTGGAGAATCATCCACACACAGAACTTTCAAAGGCTCTGTTTTTCTGGCAACAACCGGAGGGGGCATTAACTTGGCAGGAATCGCATTTTTGTAACCCTGTGGTCGGTAGACAGAAGGCGCAACCGTGTCCAAAGGAAGCCCAAGTCCATTGATACTTTCGGAAACGCCAAGAAAAACCATTCCAGAAGCTTGAATATTTTTTAAGAACTGATTTAAACAAATCTTAATTTGATCAGCATTAAAGTAGATAAATACATTTCTACAAAAGATCAAATCGAATTGTTTCCCTTGCAAAAACATTTGCGGAGATAAGAGATTAACCGTCGCAAATTTGATTTTCGATTTCAAAGTCTCTTTCACTTTTGCAAAACCAGCAGCAGTTTTAACTCCGTGGATCCAATGCGTGGACGCATACATGGCGGGAACTTGCTTCAATTCATCCGAACGGTAGATGCCATTTTGGGAGGCTTCGACAGAGGCTGGATCTACGTCTGAAGCCCAAATTTCATATTTAATGTCTGAAGCCATATCCCTTAAATGAAAATCAAAAAACATCGCAAGTGAATAGGCTTCTTGACCCCGACTGCAAGCAGCACACCAAATCCTGATCGTTTTATCCGGACGATTTCTGGCTGTGAGGATCATTTGCTGAAGACCCTCATTCAATAAAAACTCGAAATGTGAAAACTCTCGAAAAAAATACGTGTGATGAGTTGTTAGCAAAGAAAGCAATGCTTGGCTCTCGGAAACAAAATGGGACTCTAAATACAGAATGTATTCACCAAAGCCCCCTAGGCCCAATTTTGATATTCGCGTCTTCAGCCGACTCTCCACCATGGAAAACTGCTTGTCTCCAAGCTGTATTCCCGACATCTCATGAACAAGTTGTGAGACGTGCTTAACAACTTTCAAAACTTCATTTTGTGCTGACACAACTATTCCTGAAACCCTGGGTCATTCGAACCTGGCACATACTCGGAACCACTCGCAGCTTTCGTCACAGAAGCGACTTGAACCGGAGCTTGATTGGTCGAAGATGAAACCTCGTGTTTTTTCATAGATATTACTTTGCCATGAGTTTTTGAT
>JBKCTJ010000285.1:0-4525 GCA_046318875.1 Pseudobdellovibrionaceae bacterium
TGGTTTATGCTGGTAGGCATCTAATGCAAAAGTTCGAGGGGAGAATGATTTTTTGCAATCACGGCAGAAATACCGCTGAACATATTTAGAGGAATGCTTTAAGTAAAAAAAACCGCGTTTTTGAATATTTTCAGATGAACAGTGAGAGCAAAGAGTCATTGTGAGCATGAGGGTGCAAAAATCAAATTAGCATAGATTTCAAAGCACTTAACAATAAGGAGGCTTAAGATCCGAAATCCAGTTCTGAACATGCCATTTTGCGCACACGCAAAAGAGGCAGTTTTTAGCTATTCGTCTGCCAATTCATCGGAATCGCTATCCGCTGGTTCAGCAGCTCTGGTCGGTGCTGTTGCAGCAGCTGAAGGTGTAGGTCGTCCTTCTGGGGCTGCTGCTGGAGTTTCCCGAGCAGGTGGATTTCTCTCAGCAGCTGGTGTCGTAGTTACTGTTGCGCTTGCGTTTAACTTCATCGCAGCTCGCTTGCTCTCCAAATGCTGTTTCAGCTCAGCATCATTTCCCGCAATATGATTGCTGCGTAAAAGTTCTAAAACTTCATTGTATTTTTCATGAGCTTTTAAGACTTCGTTTTCACCATGGGGATCCATCAGTCGCAACCCAATCGCTGAATACTGTTTCATTTTATCAGACGAATTTTCTAGTCCTGTTAAAATAAAAGAAATAATACTTTCCTTTGCTTCACTGTTGGTATTTGCAAATTCAGCCAATCGAGTCGTCAAATTTCTTAAGAAAAGCGAATTGTACCGTGTCTGTGGCGAAGTATTGTCTTCAGTATTCTTTAATAACATTGAACGAGTGTGCGTAGCCATGGCAATCTTAACGACGTCTTTGAGATCTGCTCGCATTTCTTCTTTGCTCGCATAAACGGCTGTGTCGTCTGTTGATGATTTGAATTGAGCAAAGTTTTCCAATAGTTTTGGATCACGAGCTCTTTCGAATTTGTAAAATAATAAACTCATTTTATTTGCAGATACCATTCGGTTTAAAAGCAGCGTATAAGAAATTTGTTTCATCGTCATTTGTGCTGTCAATTGGATGGTGCGATTTGCTGTTGTTGGCTCTTCAATCAATGTTTTAAGTTCCTGCATGTTGCTGATTTTTTTGTCTGGAGATTTCAAAATTAGTAAGCTCAATTTGATTGAATCAATCTTTTTTAATTTCGCAGAATTTCCGTCAGCATCACCTTTAATTTCATAAAGAAATACAATTTGTTTGTGATCAGCGGTTTCCCCCGGACGATTTGTTCGAGAATGTCTTTGAACAAGGTGGTAGATCGTAGCCTTCTGTTCCCTATCAGCGCGCTCAATAAATCGGTGAATTAAACCCTGAGCGTTGTCTAAATCACAAGATGCGCCTTCTAAATCAGGTTCACATTCTTCGATTCGCGTGATCATGTTCCGTGTGATTGTTTTGTAATCTTCGCTCAGATCGCGCTGAACTTGTGGTGAGTTTTCTTCATCAACCGATATCAATCCAATCGAACTTTCTAATTCATTTTTAGCTTGGTCACCAGTCAATTCGCGTGCACCAGCAAATTCACTGACTTGAATCGCTAGTTGCGCTGTTCGAATGTTTAAATGACGTTGGAAAGGGATCGCAAACTCTGCAGTGCGATGAGCTTCCCCGGCTGCTTGGTTTGGACTTGTTCTTGGTTCAGTCACGACTCCTGCCCGGGGCGCAGCCAGAACAGGTGCTGTCCTAGTTCCCGCAACCACTGGATGAATGACAACGGCAGGTGCGGGAGAAGTGACGGGGGCTCTGTCGCCATTTTGTAGGGAATCATCACCTTCACTATTTTCTCTAGTTGCAGCCGGTCTAACCGGAGTTCCAGTGCCTGGTCGGTCGCCCGATCGAGTGACTGCTTTGTCTGCGTTGTTTCCAGCTGTTTCGTTTCCAGCTGCTTCTAAATCAGCTAATTCCGTTGTCCACTGGACACGCGATTGAGAACATTTTTGATCAAAAGCACGCTTGCGATCATCGACGGCACAGTTTCTGTTGATACGGTGATCTGCCAACAATTCACATTCTTGTGTGATTCGCTGAGTGCCCTTGCCTGTTAGCGCGTGTTCAGGAGTTCGACAAGCTGTGCCATCAGGATTTTTACCTGAAATTGCGGCCATTTTGTCTGATGTCGTTGGAGCAGGTGATGTTGAAGCGGTCTTCTCTTTCTTCCTTGAAGATGTTTTTTGTTGTGTGCAGCCCGACATCAACACGAGGGATATCAAGGATATAGTTGATAATTGAAGTAGCGTTATCATAAATCATCTCCATTTTCAGTAAAAGAGCCTTAAATTTTAAGCAACTTTGCTTTCACTCAGGTTCAGATGCAATTCTATGGCCGTGTTTCAATTTGAGATGAACTTAACGCAAGAGGGCTTTTCAATTCGCCCCCTTTGTTTGTAACCTATTGAAGACTTTTGTTTTTTTTAATTAGGATTGATGAATTAAATGGTCCAAAAAAATACGGTTAGTGAAACAAATTCGAACGGTTTGAATAGTCAGGTCACTCTTGTGTCCCAAGGCTCAGTTTCAAACTCCACTTATGAGTTCAACATTGTTGGCGTTCCTTATCGATTGAAAACCCACCACGAAACTCGAACAATCGAGAACTTGGTGGGAGTCGTGCAACAAAAAATGGAACTTGCCATCAAGGCGACTCGAAGCGGATCTTATCAGAACGCAGCAGTCTTAACGGCTCTGCAGTTGGCTGAAGAAATAATGAACCTGAAGCAAAATGCTCAAAACCAAATCGCCGAAATTGAATCCCAGTTGTCCAATTTGAAATCAAAACTCGAATTGCTCGAACACCGTGATCACTCAAACATAATTCCTGAGATCATCGTCTCAGAATCTGAATCAGTGAATGAGTTTTCAAATGCGGACGTTTTTCATCATCCTTAACATTCAGATCTAAGGCTTGCGCTTTAGGCATCAGAATTTGGGGATAGTTTATGGATCAAGAATTTAACAGTGAGTCACCTGTGAACAGCCGTTCAAACTGGCAAATCAGCCAGCAGCAAAATTTGAGACAAGATTCGAAAAACTTCCTCAAAGAACTGTCCGCTGCGGAAGTTTTAATTCGTTCAAAAAGAATTGCTCAGAACCTAAAAGGTTTATTGCGAGAGAAAACCAAGATCTGTGGTATTTTCCGCGCCATGAAATCTGAACCACAGATTCATACTTTGGCTGACGAGGCCGATTTACATGTTCAATTTGCCTATCCTCATATTGAAGAAGAAAATCAAACTGCAATGAATTTTTACTTTGCAAAAAGAATGAAAAAATCACATTTGGGGTTTTTGGTGCCCGATCTGACGGATGAAGAAACCAATTTAGCCAGCATCGATACTGTCGTTATTCCCGGCTTAGTTTTTCACTCTTCGGGAATTCGCATTGGTCGGGGCGGCGGTTTTTATGATCGATTTCTATCAAATTTCCAAGGCATTCGCATTGGAGTTTGTTTTGAAGAACAAGTTTTAATTGACCCCTGGGATCTGCATTCTTGGGATGAAAAAATACATTATGTTGTGACAGAAGATCGAGTCATCGACTGTCAAAGAGCTGGAGAATAAATCATGAATCAAGGTGTGGGTATCGCGCTTGGCGCGATCGTGGGAATTATAATTGGAGCCATCGGCTTTTTTGTTTTTAAGCGCATCCAAGAACAAACAACAAAGAAAACTGCAAAGTCTGAAGCTGAAAGACTTTTGCAAAAAGCACGTTCAGAAGCTGCTCGAATAAAAAAAGAATCCGAAAATGCTGCGAAAGATTTTGAAACGCGAGCTCGGAAAAATGCAGAACAAGAAATTCAAAAACAAAAAAATCAAATGAAATCCAAAGAAGGCCAGCTGGAAAGAAAGCTCAAAGATTTGGATGATCAGCACAAAACAAAAATGGATGATTTAGAACGCCAGACGGTTCAATTGAAAGACCGCGATCAGAAATTAAAAACGACAGAAAATCGTATTCGTGAATTGGAAAAGAAAGCTGATCAACAGACGGACGAACTGCGCCGTAAAATTGAACAAGTGGGCCAGCTGTCTATTGAAGAAGTAAAACGGGAATTAATGAATTCTTTGGAAGACGAAGCAAAAAATCGCGCCCAATCCCAAATTAAAAAAATTGAAGAAGAAGCCGAGCGCGAAGCTGAACGTCGGTCGCGCAGAATCATTGCGACAGCTTTATCTCGCTTTGCCTCTGAATACACAACAGAGCGAACTGTCAGTGTCATGGCTCTGGCCAACGACGAAATGAAGGGAAAAATCATTGGACGTGAAGGCAGAAATATTCGAACCATTGAAGCTTTTTGTGGAGTTGACGTCATTGTCGATGACACTCCAGAAGCTGTTGTCATTTCTGGATTTGATCCGGTTCGGCGCGAGCTTGCCAAAAAAACCATTGAAAAATTAATGGAAGATGGCCGTGTTCATCCAGCCCGTATTGAAGAGGTCGCAGAAAAACAAAAAACTGAATTGATGAAACAAATGCGTGAAGACGGGGATCGTATTGT
>JBKCTJ010000286.1:0-7169 GCA_046318875.1 Pseudobdellovibrionaceae bacterium
GTTAAGAACATTTTGGCAAAACCTTGATTTTTCTTGGAAAGCCACTATCGGTGGCATTTTATTGGTGGCCATTGTGGGATCCTGGGCATCACTTTCTAACACTTTGCATCCCAGCGATGGTTTATGGGAAGGCTTGCTGAAGGATTTTTCAGACGATTCACATTATTTGGTGAAACTGCGTTTTCTGCATCCCTTGTTGGCAAGCATTTTGTGTTTTTCTGTGATCATGTGGAAAATCAATCGCTATTTCATGGACCAAAAAACTCAGGATTTAATCCTAGCGGTGGGGTTTTTCATTGCGTTTTTGTTTGGATGGGTAACGCTTTTGTTTTTAGCGCCAGTTTGGATGAAGTTAGTGCATTTAACCTATGCGCATCTCTTGTGGGCTTGGGTCATCAGTTCAATATTCGATTTGAGCTTACAAGGCGGATCAAAAATTCAATCCGGTCATTGACATCTTCCATTTCTAACGTCATCTGTTGCAAATCATAATCTTCAATTAAATAAGACGAAAAACATCCTATAATTTCCTGTGGACAAGTGATCTGTTGAATAAACAAACTTTGTTGTTTTTGATCAGGAATGTGTCTTAGAATCCAACGATGCAAAATGGCTTCCAAAGCTTGCAGGGAGCCAAGATTTTTATCTAAAACTTTTGATTTATCTCCAATAATTTCAGCTTCACAGACAAGATACGGCGTATCTGTTTTCTTAAGAACACCTAACTTCACTTTGCCTTCACCATGCAAAAAAATCAGAAGATTTCCTTGGGGACGTTTTTCCACAACTTGAGCAAAACCATATCCAGCATAATCTCGAACAAAATGCAGTTTGTTTCCCGGCACGACAGGTTGTATTTTCATTGGATCATCTACGAAACCTAAAGCCACAGGAATGTTTTGCGCGATGGACTGCTCAACCATTTCGATGTAGCGGGGCTCAAAAATATGCAACGGCTTAGTTGTCCGAGGAAACAAAGTCACATTGACGAGAGGAAAAACAAATACATCCACTTTCAAAGCTTCTCATAGAAGACTGACCATGAGCAATGCATGGACGATGCGAAAAAAAAATATTTAGGATTGGACGTTAGTCCCACTTAACCCCCTGCGAAGTGATCTGAATTGAGGGAGATACTGAGCTCTAGCAAATCAATTTGGCAATATTCAAATTCCCTCATAAGATAGAGTGACATGGTCCAAGTAATTGAAACCTTTAAGGATACATTTTGACTCCGGTACAAATTGAGTTCGGTTCGTCTTATTTCATGCTTTTGTTTTTTGGCTTGGCCCTATTTTTATTCGGCCTTCAGAATGTCAGTCAGCCTTTAGAAAAGATCATGGTGAATCGAATTACCAAAATTTTAAATAGACTTTCCCAAAATCGGTTTTTATCCATGCTTGTCGGTGTTGTTCTTACGACACTCTTGCAAAGTTCGGGCGCAGTCACTTCGATGCTTGTTGGCCTGGGCTCAGCAAAAGTCATTAATTTAAAACAAGTTATGGGAATTATCATTGGCACAGCGATCGGTTCAACGCTGACCGTTCAGTTGATCTCATTGGATATGGGTCAGTACGCTTTTCCCCTGTTCATTTTCTCCTTTGCTGTTTATTTTCGAACTAAAAACTCGACAGTGAAGCACACAGCCCAGGTCTTTATGGGAATTGCTCTGGTGTTTTTTGCGATGAATTTGATTTCTGCAAGTTCTCATCATTTTGCTGAAAATGTTTTTTTGAAAGACCTCTTCATCACATTGCGGGAAAATCGAGGTTATTCTTTGTTAGCATCGATGATTTTTTGTGCCCTGGTGCAAAGCAGCGCTATAACCATAGGACTTGCGATGACCTTGGCCCAAGCCGGAGCGATCAGTTTTTACGATGCAATGATATGGGTCTATGGAGCAAATATTGGAACCACCTCTGTCGCACTGGTGGCAGCTGGCTCGAGCAATTACATCGGCAAACAAGTCGCATGGGCTCATTTTTTTTACAAAACATTGAGTGTTCTCATTTTCTATCCCTTCACCAGTGTTTTGATCGATTTCCTTTCACAATTTGATACGACTGTTGCGAGATCCGTTGCAAATGCCCATTTGGTTTTCAATCTATTGTCAGCAGCGGTTTTCTACCCTTTTGTAAATGTGGGTGCGCGCTTCATCGAAAAACTATTCCCTAAATCTGCATCAGATGAATTTGGAGTTGAGTTTTTACAACAGAATACCTACAAAAATTCGGCCCTTGCCGTTTCCTTTGCCAATCGTGAGATCATGAGAACTGCAGACATTGTTGTTTCCATGATCAAGGATTCGATCAAGCTCTTTGAAAGATTTGATCCGGTTTTGCTTCAATCCATCAAAGATCGCGATAACCAAGTGGATTTTCTTTACCGGGAAACGAAAATGTTTTTGCTGGATCACGCGAACAAAAGCGAAGCCGTGGTTCACCAAAATGTGATGTCGATGATTATGTTTTTATCAGATGTGGAGCGAGCCGCAGATTCAATTGATATCAACATCACAGCCCTTGCAATTAAAAAGAGTGGTCTAAAAATTGAATTTTCCCCCGAAGGACTTGCCGAGATTTTGGAATTGCACTCCCAAGTTTGCCAGCTCACATCAATGGCAATCAGTGCATTTCAAAACAAAGACATGTGTCCAGAAGTCATAAAAATGAAGCGTGATTTAACTAAAGTAGAAATGATATTTCGAGAACACCATATCGAACGCTTAAACCGCGGCATTCGCGAAACGATCAATACCAGTTCGATTCATTTGGATTTACTGAGCGAGTATCGAAGGATCGGGAGTCTGATGACGAACCACGCTTATTCACACAAATAAGGAATTTAAATTCCTTGGACCTTTTGAGTCGCAAAGACGATGGATTTATATTCTGTTTGGAATTTTTTCAAAACATTCAAAGCGAATTTTTCAGGATTGATTCTAAAATCTTTTAAGGCGCAAGTTGGAACCGGTGTCTTTTCATTGGTCACATTCACAGCAAAATGAATCATCGTGGAAAAATGTCCAATGGTCGCAATAGATATGGAGAGCTTGTTTTTGCCGACATACAAATCATCTCCTTCACGGACTAATTTTCCAAGCAAATCTGGCTTCATGATTGTGAGCTGTTCTAAACAAATCGCACAAAAAAGTCTTTGCAAGCTGACCGCGAAAAAAATATTTGGCTCAAAAAATTCTCCCACGAAATGCAACATTTCGCCTCCACGAATAATTGAATTTTCAAATTTGTCTTCGCCGTCGATCATATCATTCAAAGCAATATCACAGGGACCAATCCATGAAATCATGCTCTCACCTGCAATACCAAATTTTTCATAAGCAAACAAATGACGTAATTCTTGACCAGTGTAGGGAAACGACTTTCGTACAAATTTGATTTTCATAGCCCATGGTTAAACCTGACCACGGGCTAATTTGCAACAGTAGAATCATTTGCAATCCAGTGGAAGGGGCCACTGGATTCTGCGAGATTAAGCAATTGGCGCAATGAGTGTGATTTTGACTGAGTGGGTGTGGCCAGCATCTTTAGAAGATTCAATTTCCACGCTACCTAAAGACAAAAGATCAACCAAATCATTTAAGCTTAACAATACGGTGTGGGGATGCCCGCTTGATCCTTTGATGTCCATCAAAACAGGTCCTTCTTTGCGAGCTTGCTGCATGGCCAAGATCACACTTTGAACTGTGAGACTTAAAGCATGGCCATGGTTCTTTCCAATTTCAGTACCAACTGTAAATTGTTTTTCTGCTGCTGGCTCCTGTTGACCAAAAGCTGGAAGCACTGCTAAAACTGCTGCGCTTGAAATGATACCTGTTCCTAAAAAATTTCTGCGATTCATAAAATCTCCTTTTCACTTATTTGATTCAATATTGATGCAGCCTATTTGCTTCACAGCGAGGGCTGTTTTAAGCAACCTGGCTTGGGATCAATATAAATAGATTCTTGATGAAAGGTAAGTGAGTCGAAGTTGTAAATTTGATGGGATTTGATGGATTATTTGGTAGAACTGATCCAGCCGCTTTGAACACTCCTCATTTTTCTTTAGTTTTTTTACTTTGTAATTACTCCAGATCAAGTGCCTTAAAGGCAGCTTGCCATGGAAGTACGCTGATGTTTTTCAATTTTTGCTTTCTATCAGCTCGGCATACACAAAATAATTCTGCTTTGGGGAATGAGCCACCAAGAGTTGAAAGATTTTTTAAGTCTTGATCTTTAGGGTTTGCCGTCGATTTAATTTCCACGAGCATCTCATCACCGTTTGGTTTCTGTATAACAAGGTCTATCTCGACATCGTCTTTAGTTCTTAAATATGAAAATTTATAATTCTTTCGAAGGTAATGATTTCTAGCAATACATTCAAAAACAAACCAAGCCTCGAATGCATTTCCGTAATCGGTTGTGCGCGGCAAAATTGGTTGTCGCAATTTTCCGCCTTCGAGCGCTCGTTTAATTCCGTTATCGACAAAATAAAATTTGGGACTCTGCTTTTGGACTTTTCTGATTGATCTTTCAAATGGCAGCAAAAAAAAACCAAGCAGAGTTTCTTCTAGTATTTGAAAATAGGTTTCAATGGTTTTGTAAGACACACCTGTATCTCTAGAAATGTTCGAATAGTTAATGAGCTGCCCACTCATTTGTGCAGCAATAGGAAGAAAAAGTCTAAATGGATCAATATTGCGCACAAGTTGTTCAACTTGAATCTCCTCTTTTAGATAGGTATGAACATAGGACTCCAGGAACAAAGCTTTATCTGAAACCTTTTTTAGGGTCATGACCTTGGGTAGACAGCCCCAAGCCAAAACATGATCAAGATCAAAACTAGATTTAAGCTCTGATTGGATAAACGGATAAAGGTGATAATTGAATGCCCGCCCGGCTAATAAATTGGCTCCTCCTCTTTTTAGCTTTCTTGAACTAGAGCCAGTGAGCGCAAATTTAATTTTTTTCTCTTCTATCAAAGAGTGTGCAAGATTTAAAAGTTTTGGTAACTTTTGAACTTCATCAATCACCACCCAATCTCCTGCTGTAAGTGCCGAAACTTCTCGCTCTAACAGCTCTGGATTAAGCCGATATTTATCTTCGATTTGGGGCTTCAACAGATCAATATATAGGGCGTTCTTTAGAAAAGGTAAGGCCTTGATCAGGGTTGATTTGCCAGAGCCCCTTGGTCCAAAGAGGAAGAAACTACTCGCAGAAGAAATTTTAAGGGATCTTTTAATCATACTTCTAATTTTAACGCTTTTTTAGAAGCATGGTCAAGGCTGCTTTTGTTTTTTTGGGTGTGTTTTCGGCTACACTCACATTGGCCACGGTTGCGATTTGATCTGTTCTGGCCCCAGCAAAACCATGTTGAGCAAACTCCTTCAGTTGAACGAGATTTGATTTTTATTTTAAGATAACATTAAACACTGCGGAGACTGCATTGCTATTTATATTCTTTGTAGCGACAGTTCCGTTGTGCCATTGATATTGGAGATCAAAATTCCATTTTTCGCGCACAAAGGACAGCCCCAGTGCCGTGGTTTTGGTTTCAACATCATAGGATCTTTCCCATGATCCACCTGGGTCAGGCTCATTCGAGGCGTTCGAATTTTGGTCTAGTTTCAATTCAGCGGTGCCGCGCCCTTCGGAATATCCGACATAAGGCAAAATGGATGGTAAAGAAATCAAATACCCCAGGGATGCCCCATAGTCTGTCGTCTTTGACGCCAAAGACGCTTTCCATGGATAGCCCCCAGAACCACCTGCAGTTTTTTGATCGCCAGAGCTTTGTCCGCTGAGGTGTTTGTAGTGAGCAAACACACTCAACATCAAGGGCGATTCATTGAAAGCTGACTGCTGC
The DNA here is from genome assembly GCA_046318875.1 of Pseudobdellovibrionaceae bacterium. Lineage (GTDB taxonomy): Bacteria > Bdellovibrionota > Bdellovibrionia > Bdellovibrionales > Bdellovibrionaceae > JBKCTJ01. The sequence continues at coordinate 5,866 of JBKCTJ010000286.1, forward strand.
CCAAGAATTTGAAATTTTCCCTTAATCAAAAATCCGACATCAAAAAAACCTTGGCCTGATGGCCATAACACTCCGCCGCCCAATTCAAGTCCTGGGATAAGTCCGTATCTAATCTGACCTGCGCCGACACCGGAAAGCTTAGTTTCCTCTGCGAAATTTGGCGGCCTAGACCTCACTCCATCGAGGGTAAAAGAATTCGCCGGCGGATCACTGAATGCCAAACTTAAATCTTTGGCCTCGTTGATTTGTGGCGAGCTGACTTCAGCATAAGGGATTTGGACTCTCACGGAACTGCAAGCCTGCAAAAACAAGAAAATCAGACAGTATGTTTTTTTAAATTCCAACTTTAAACTCCAACTTTAAATTCAACACTTAAACTCAATTGAATTTTGATCAAGGGCTCTTTTAAATCGCTGACAACTTTCACATTCACCACACCAGTGATCATTGTTATGATAACAAGGCCACAGCTGGGTAAAATCCATTCCTAGTTTTTTACCTTCACTGACGATTCCTGTTTTATTCATTGTGTGGGAATAACATTTCACTTGAATTTGATTTGCAGTGGAAAATGAAAATGAATGATCCAAGGCTTTCATAAAAGCTTCTGAATTATCTGGGAAGGTTTGGGCTTCTTCAATATTAAAACCTGGAATAACATATTGGGCACCCAGGGCTTCAGCAAAACCAGCTGCTATATTTAGAAAAATTCCATTGCGATTGGGAACCCAAACTGATTTGGCAGAATCTTTTGAAGCTTGGATATTATCCATCTGAATTTGAGCCCCAATGGGGACTTTCATATTTCTATTTAACAGTGAGGATGATTGAAATTGTGAAAACCATGGCAAGGAAATCACTTGGTGATCAATGTTTAATTTTTCACACAGCGCCTGGGCCCTTTCAATTTCTTTGGACGCAGCTCGCTGACCGTAATCAAAAGTCAGAGCTAAAACGATTTCATCCAGCTTTGATGACTTAAAAAGATTAAAAGACGAATCCAAGCCTGCAGACAGCAAAACAACAACCCGGTCTTTTTGATGATGATTCAAATTTCCCATAGTTAAATTTACCTTATGATGACCAGAACATAAAGAAATGAGTTCAAAACAAATAACCTGTTGATCAAGAAATCTTCTTAATCAACAATTGTAGCTCTAATTTACCGCGAAATTCATTCATTTGAACTTGAGTATAAACATCGATCAATTTTTCTTGTTCAAAAGCTATTTTTAAAAATTCGATTTGGGCCTTTGTGGCTGAAAAAAGCCAACCGATGATCGTCACTCGGCTGGACTCATCGG
>JBKCTJ010000287.1:0-3735 GCA_046318875.1 Pseudobdellovibrionaceae bacterium
ATGCCCCAGAGAAGCAATTAAATTTTGGGTTGAAATAATTCTGGAGTCCAAAATTTTTCTTTTCTTTTCATCTGTCCAGCGGCCTTCCGCAACGGGCTCACCCAAAAGGTGAACGATGCCGTCGAAGGGAACATTTTTCAAAGCATTAATTCCCCCTTGCCCTAAATCTCCTTCGATGACGTCGCAGGGAAATGGCAATAGCAATTTTGCTTTTTTTGAATCTCTGCTGATCACTGTGATCTGATGACCATTTTGTACTAATTTTTTACCTAGTTTTTGTCCGATGAGTCCGGTTGCGCCAGTCATGAGAATTTTCATGCCTCTGCTCCAATCTTGGTGGTGGTCTTTTTCGCAAGACCTTTTTTAAATTCAGTCAAACATCGTTCGCGGGCTTGAACGTGATCCACAATGGGTGGAGCGTATCGTGGATTCTTTCTTTCAGGAACCCACATGTCCACATATTTCATCTCCGGATCAAATTTTTCAGTTTGAGTGTAGGGATTGAAGATTCGAAAGTAAGGTGCTGCATCACAACCAGACCCTGCAGCCCATTGCCAGTTTCCGTTGTTGGCAGATAAATCATAATCTAAAAGTTTTCGCGCAAAATATCTTTCACCTTCTGACCAATGAATCAATAAATGCTTTGTTAGAAAACTGGCAACGATCATTCGGACACGATTGTGCATGTGACCAGTTTCGTTCAGTTCGCGCATACCTGCATCAACAATGGGGTACCCTGTTTGACCTGTGCACCATTTTTCAAAATCAGAAGAACTTTTACGCCAAGCGATTAAATCATATTCGGGTCGAAAACTTTGACTCACCACTCGTGGATAATGATGTAAAATCTGCATAAAAAAATCTCGCCAGATGATTTCGCTTAAGTAAGTTTCATTTAAATCTTTGGCGGCCAAAGCTAACTCACGAACTGAAATTGTTCCAAAACGCAAATGACATCCCAGTCTTGAAGTTCCCTTTGTCACGGCGGGAAAATCTCGAGTCTCATTGTATCTTTCAATGATGGCTTTGGGAAATTCAGCAGCGGGAATTTGAATGGTTGAGGCTTCAAATCCCATCTCTTTTAAAGAAGGCATTGGCGACGGTTTGGCAACTTGAAGGAATGAACCCGTTAATTTTTGAATCGACAAAGGTTTTAAACTCAATGTTTCGAACTGCTTGAGCCACTTCTTTTTGTAAGGTGTATAAACAGTATAATTTTTCCCTGTGTCCGAAACCACTTCATCCTTTTCAAAGATGACTTGGTCTTTAAAGGTGTGAAATTCAATTTTCTTACTTTCCAAAAATTTGGCTATTTTTTCATCGCGCTGAACAGCTGCCGGTTCATAGTCATGATTTGTAAAAACCTTTTCAATTTGCATGTCTGTCGCGAGCTCTTTAAAAATTTCTAAAACATCTCCGTAAAGGACGTGCAAATCGGAATGGTATTTTTCATTTAATTCTTTTTTAAGGTGAGCTAGTTGGTTATGGATAAAAGTGACACGAGCATCATTTTTATCATGGAGTTTTTCCAGAATGGCTCGGTCGAAAATAAAGAGTGGTAGAACCTTTGGGGATGCTTTTAAACTTTCGCTGAGCGCTTGGTTATCATGGAGACGCAGATCGCGCCTCATCCAAAAAACTGTGACTTTTGCCATGTTCTAGAAATCCTTTGATCTGGTGAGTTTACAGTCGATTAAACTTTGGGTAAACTAATAGCTACTTGTTTAAAGAGAATTGTGTCGCAGGACACAACGAAGAATATATCTCGACCGAGAGACGATAGAGAGATGGACAGACAGACAGACAGACAAACAAACAGCTACACAAAGGAAGTCCCAGTTGGAGCCCCCTAAAAAGAAATTGGAACGGATTAAAAGTTCGGTTTTTTCACGCAGCTTAAGTCTAGCAAAACTGACTTTAAAATCTGGTGCCCAGCTGGCTGGTCAAGGGTTACGAAATTCACTTTCCTCTGAAGAGGATTCTCAATTGAATTGGCAGCAGTTTCTCAAAACGCAAGCTCAATCCATCAGCAATGAATTGGGAGAACTAAAGGGTTCCTTGATGAAGGCCGGACAGATGCTTTCAATGTACGGAGAACATTTTTTGCCCCCTGAAGCAAACGAGTTTTTGAAAACTCTGCAAGCGGATTCGCCTCCACTTGTGTGGGCAGCAATTGAGAAGGTTTTAAAAAAACACTTAACCGAAGAACAACTTGGGCAACTTGAAATTGATCAAGAAGCTCTGGCATCCGCATCACTTGGACAAGTCCATCGCGCACGAATCAAAGCAACAGGCGAAGAAATTGTTCTCAAAATTCAATATCCCAATGTTGATAAAGCGATTGATAGTGACCTCAAGGCTATCCGTTCATTTTTAAATTTGTTTAAGCTGATGCCAAAAGATTTTAATCCGGATGCCCTTTTTGAAGAAGTTCGAGGCATGCTTGTTCAAGAAACAGATTACGAAATTGAAGCAAAAAATCTGCAAGAATATACGAAACTGTTGAATAAAGATCCTCGCTTCGTCATTCCAAAATATTATCCTGAGTATTCAAACAAGCGCGTTTTAGCGATGAGTTATGAAAAAGGTCTGCGTGTTGATGATCCTATTGTTCAAAATTTAAAATCTGAAAAGCGAAATCAGATTGGTTTGAATTTCCTGGACCTGTTTTTTAAAGAAATCTTTTTGTGGAAAGTCGTTCAAACTGATTCACATATCGGGAATTACAAAATCCGAATCAATCCTTTTGGCGAAGACCAAATTGTGCTGCTGGATTTCGGTGCCACCCGTTTCTATCAAGATGCCTTCCTCAAGCATTATCATCAGATGATTCGTGGGGTGGTTTTGGCTAACAGGCAACTTTTTATTGAAGCAGCTCAAAATCTTTCCTTTCTTCGAGAAAACGATGATCCTAAGTTGATTCAGCTCTTTGAAGAATTTTGCTTTGAAACCGTGGAACCATTTATCGAACCCTCAGATCCCCGCAATATTCACGGGCTTGTTGATAAAGACGGTCATTACGACTGGAAGAACACAGATTTGCCAAAACGAATCACAAAGAAAATATTTGATGTCGTGAAATACAATGCATGGAGGTCCCCACCCCAGGAAATCTTATTTCTGGATCGAAAAACAGGTGGAGTATTTATCTTTCTATCAGTTCTTCGAGCAAAAATTCGCGGCCGCGATGTGCTAATGAAGTACATTTAAAAACTCTCAAAAGAAAAAAATATAGATTGTTCAAATAGATCGAGTTAGTTTGTCTCCAATGAAACAAGTGACTAGCAAGTACGTCAATTTACAGTTTATTTTGTTTATTTATACCCTTTTGGTCATTGTCTGGGGTGCTTGGGTACGCATCAGTCATTCTGGTGACGGATGTGGTCAATCTTGGCCACTATGTTCCGGTGAATTCATCCCGAGCGCTGCATAAAAAAAAACATGGATTGAATACTTCCACCGCCTGATGTCAGGCAGTTACGGAATTTGGGTCATCGCTCTGTTTTTTTATACAAAAACTCGAATTGCCTCGATACAACTTCGTAAACTGACTGGCCTGTTGCTCGTCCTGATGATTATCGAAGCATTGCTTGGCGCGAAGCTTGTTTTATTTAAACTGGTTGGTACGGATGATTCCGTGATGCGAGTTTTTGCCATGGCCATGCATCAGTTCAATTCGCTCTTGCTCACTGGAACTACATTTTTTATTTATCTCTATGCAAAGCAACTTTACTC
>JBKCTJ010000288.1:0-3753 GCA_046318875.1 Pseudobdellovibrionaceae bacterium
GTGTGGCGAATGCACGACTAGGAACCATGGTCGGCAGCTTAATCATTATCATTTTGATGTGCTACTGGTACCAAACAATGGGTGTGATTGCCTCCCTTTGTTTAGGCGTTAACGTTTTAACAAGCATCGGTGTTTTGGCGAGTTTCGGGGCAACACTGACTTTGCCGGGGATTGCGGGGATTGCCCTGACCGTGGGTTTTGCCGTCGATTCCAACGTTTTGATTTTTGAACGCATTCGAGAAGAATTTGCTCGAACGAAATCCACGGTCTTGTCTATTAAAGAAGGCTATAGCATGGCGATGTCAGCAATTATCGATTCGAATATTACAACATCTGCAACAGCTTGTGTTCTTTTATACTTTGGAAGTGGACCAATTCGTGGGTTTGCAGTGACGCTCTTAATCGGGATTGCAACAACGCTTTTTGCCAATGTTTTTGTTTCTCGTGTTTTGATCGATACATTGACTCAAAAATTTGGCTGGAAACCGCAATCAGTTTAATCAAGAAAGAAATATGAATATGACAACAACTAAAAATAAAAATGATTTCGGACGATTTGACTTTGTTGCTCGAATAGGACTTTTTGGCGGAATTTCTTTGGTTCTGACGATTTTGTCTTTACTGTATTTGATGATCAATGGGATCAATTACGGAATCGATTTTCGCGGTGGAACTGAAATTCAAGTCAAGTTCCAGGAAAAAGTAACGATCAGCGAACTGCGGACAACCATGGAAAAATTAGCTGTGGGTGACTTTGGAGTTCAAGGTTTCGGTGATGTTTCTGAGTTTATTATTCGATTCCAAACTGAAAACAAAGGGACAGAAAAAGAAACAAATGCTTTTCTTTTACAAAAAATCTCAAAAATCAAAACGGCTCTTTCGACTGAGTATAGTGCTCAAAAACCTGAGATTGTTAGGGAAGACACGGTGGGCCCTCAAGTCGGTGCGGAGTTAAAGCGAAATAGTTTTCTTGCAGTCTTTTACGCTTTGCTTGTGATTTTGATTTATGTCTCTATTCGGTTTGACTACAAATATGCACCCGGAGCAGTTGTCTGTTTATTCCATGATGCCATTATTACTTTGGCCATTTTCAATTTGGTCGGAAAAGACGTGAACGTGCCGGTTCTAGCAGCCATCATGTCCTTGCTAGGATATTCGTTGAATGACACCATCGTGGTGTTTGACCGAATTCGCGAAACGGAGAATGAATATAAAGACCGAGGTTCTAAGTTTATCATCAACAAAGCGATCAATGATATGTTGGGACGAACTTTTAAAACTTCGGGTACGGTTCTGATTTCTGCTGCTTCACTCTGGGCCTTCGCGGGTGGAACCGTCGGGGACATTGCTTTTGCAATTACAGTGGGAATTATTTTTGGAACTTACTCATCAATTTACGTAGCCGCTCCTTTGATTTTAGCTATGGAAAATGTGAATTTAATTCCTAAGCCTCACCCTAAAACAGCATAAACTTGGATTTAATCCAGACTTTAACGAATCAGAATATTCATCCCAAAACGGCTTTGGATCAGCTTCACTCGCTCTCCAAAGCCGTTCTGATATCTCGCGGGATATTGCCAAATGATCTGACTGAAATGTTGGATTTTTCTTTGGCAAAACTCCAGGATCCCATGAGCCTGTTGGGTATGGAGAGGGCCGTCAATAGGCTCTACCAAGCTCTTCTTCATAAAGAACGCATTCTCATTTACGGTGATTATGACTTAGATGGATCATCGGGCGTTTGTCTGTTGAAAATGGGTTTGGATCAACTGGGGTTTCCCCATGTTGGTTTTTATCAACCGGATCGCCATAAAGAAGGTTACGGTGTTCATCCGCAATTGATTTCTGGATTTGCAGATCAAGGCATAACTTTGATCCTGACAGTAGATGTGGGAATCACGGCCCATCAAGCAGCTGAAGAATGCCTAAGACACGGAATTGATTTGGTCATTACAGATCATCACTTGCCTCAGGAAAGCTTGCCCAAAGCCTATGTCATTGTGAATCCAAATCAAAAAGATGATGCTTCTGACTTAAAATTTTTATGTGGCGCCGCTGTGGGTTTTTATTTAATTCGCGCACTGAAAAGAAAATGGAGTTTGGAAAAGCTTCCCCATTCTAACCTGGATTTAAAATCCCTTTTGCCTTACGTCGTTTTATCGACTGTGACCGATATGGTTCCATTAATAAAAGACAATCGCATTTTAGTTAAACATGGCTTGGATGCCATCCCAAAAACAGCTCTGCCAAGCTGGAAGGAACTTCTTAAAAAGTTTACATATGGAAAGAAACGACTCCAAGTCAGTGACGTTTCAATTTCCATTGCACCGAAGCTGAATGCTTTGACGCGAATGTCAGGTGAATTAACTCCCGTCGGATACTTGCTTTCAAGTGAACAAACTCTTTTGAAAGAACGACTTGATTATTTAGTTCAAAAAAATAAAGAACGAGAGACCGAACAACAATTAGCTCAAGAAATCGCCCAAGAATTGGCCTGTGTACGAACTCAAAATGAACATTTTTTGTTTGTCGCAAACTCGAATATTCACTTAGGAGTTCTTGGACTAGTGGCAAATAAAATTTCCCAAGATGATGAGATCCCGGTTTTTGTTGCAGGTAAAAATGAAGAAGGTTTATTTGTTGGCAGCGCAAGATTGCCAGAAAAAATGAGTGGATCCCTGTTGGATGTTTTAAATTTTTGTTCAATGGAACTCATTCGGTTTGGCGGGCATTCCCATGCAGCGGGTTTTATGTTTTCTGAGACCATGATGGATGCTCTTCATGAAAAACTGCGAATGTTTTTCACAATGCAAAAATTTATGGAAAGAGAAATCACATTGCAGCCTGTTGCTGCGCAGCTGACGCAGTTTTTTGAAGCCGATTTCATTCGAGATCTGGATTTGCTGGAGCCTTTTGGCAAAGGTTTTGAGGCCTTTTTGTTTGAGGTGAGAAAGCTCCGTGTTTTAAGTATTCAAACAATCAAAGAAAAACATTTGAAATTAATGATCACCGATGAATCCAATCAATTGACCATCATTGGTTGGCTATTTTCAGCGACAAAAGCCCAGATCGAATTTTTAAAAGTAGCCTTCGAACAAAAAAAATTGGTCAATGTTTACACCCAAGTTCAAATGAATGAATTTCGCGGTAAATTAGAGCTACAATTATTGATTAAGAAGAGTTCTTGATCAAAAGGTTATTTGTTTTGAACTCATTTCTTTATGTTCTGGTCATCAAAATGAATTTTCGTTAGTTTGTATTATGAACCAATTGCGATCTTTTCTTTTTCTTATTAGGGGACCAAATGCTTTTTGGTTTTCGCTCATGATGTTCACAGCTTTAAATCAAACATACGGTAAGGAAGCAGGTGAGCGTCAGCGCGAAGCTGCACGCAAGCAGGAAGAGTTTAAAATTCAAAAAAAGCTAGCAGATTTTGCGAAAGAAGATGAAATGCAAAATCGATTTAATTTAGAATATCATAATCCATCTTATTTTGTTTATGGTGAGCCCAGTTCAAAATTACAAATTAGTTTCAAGTACTCTCCATTAAAAAAAATCCCTTTATATCTTGGTTACACCCAATTGGGGTTTTGGCATCTTCGCGATGATTCAAAACCTTTTAAAGATTTTAATTACAATCCTGAAATTTTTTACACTTTAGATTTGAATGATTCATTCTGGAAAGAAATTGATTTTGCCCCCTATGAACACAAATCCAACGGATCAGATGGAAAAAATTCCAGATCCTTTGAC
>JBKCTJ010000289.1:0-16058 GCA_046318875.1 Pseudobdellovibrionaceae bacterium
CAGATGCTTTTCCAACGATGAAAATTTTCAAACACAGTTTGTTTATGCAAAGAATGTTTCCTTTCACTCCTGGGTCAGGACATAAGCGCAGTTACACTTATTTAATGTTTTGGTTTTCATTTCACGTTTTCGTGGCTCAAATGTATCTGCGTTTTAGAAACAGCCTTTTTGACAAATTGAACCACCGCCGTGTGACCCTTGAATTCGCAGCGCAAATTTTGATTTGGGGATCTTTTTTATGGTTTCTTGGTCCGCAAAATCTAGTTTGGACTTTTGCAATTCCATTCTTAGCTCAGAATTATTTTGTCATGAGCTACATTGCAACAAACCACAACTTAAGCCCTTTAACAAAGATCAATGATCCTTTGGTGAATTCTTTAACGGTAACAAATCCATCTTGGCTTGAGTTTTTGCATCTTAATTTTGGTTACCATGTGGAGCACCATATTTTTCCAACCCTGAGCGGCCTTCATGCAAAGAAGGTTCATGAGCTTTTAAAACAAGAATATCCAAATACTTTTCAAGTGATGCCAAAGTCAAAAGCAGTTGGATTACTGTATAAGTCTGCAAGGATTTATAAAACTTCCAAAGTCTTGATTCACCCAAAAACACTGCAGACTTATGCAACTTTGGGAAATCAAGAGCAGCCAGAAGCGCTAGCCACTTCGACCCGGCCAACCAATACCCCGTTTCAAGACCAACGATCTTCTGGCCACGGTTTTGATGTGCGAGATCTGGCAAAAACTGATGATCAGTCGGCCATAGGCTTTGTCGGCAAATAGCACAAATAGAAAACCCTTGATACGATTCAAAGGTTTTTTTAGTCAATTAAAGTTTTTAATTAGAAACTCTCGTCGAAGCTCACTTGTCCAGTAACACCGACTTGATAAGCTGAAACTCTTCTTTCGAAAAAGTTTGCAAGCTCTTGCATGTCTTGAAGTTCCATAAATCCAAATGGATTTTTGACATGGTATCTTTTTGGAATATGAAGGCTTTCAAGGCGCTGATCGGCAACGAACTCAAGATACTGCCGCATGTCTTTCAAAGACAATCCTGCAATTCCGTGCTCAAGAATATCTTGAGCAAAAGCCATTTCACACTCGATGGCATCTTCCAACATTTGAATGACCATCTCACTCATACGACCGTCAAACAAATGGGGCTCTTCTTTCCGTGCTGTCTCAATGACTTCCATCGCAAAAGCGATATGCATGCTTTCATCTCGGAAAACCCAGTTGGTTCCTGAAGCAAGCCCTGTTAATAAACCCTTTGAACGCAAAAAGTAAACATAAGCAAAAGCTGCGAAGAAGAAAAGTCCCTCGATGCAAGTTGCAAAACAAATCATATTCATCATGAATTTTCGACGATCTTCAACGGTGTTCAGCTTATCCAGCTGGTTGATGGAGTCCATCCACTTAAAACAAAATTGGGCTTTCTTATGAATGGATGGAATGTTTTCCACAGCCGCAAAAGCTTTTTCACGATCCACAGGATGTGGAATATAATTATCTAAAAGTGTCAGATAAAACTGCACATGCAAAGCTTCTTCATAAAGCTGCCTTGAAAGATAAAGACGGGCTTCTGGTGAATTGACATGTTTGTATAAATTCAACACTAAATTATTTCCTACAATGGAATCACCAGTTGCGAAAAAAGCAACCAAACGGGCAATCAAATGCTTTTCTGAAGGAGTCATTTTTTGATTCAAATCAACAAGGTCTGTTGAAAAATCCACTTCATCAACAGTCCATGTGTTTTTAATTCCGTTTTTGTACATTTCGTAAAAAATCGGATATTTCATAGGTCTTAAAGTCAGATTAAATCCTGGGTCTAATATCATCGTTGGTTCCTTCCTGGTTGTAAATTTCTACTGGCAAGCTTCGCATGATTCTGGATTATCTAAAGAACATGCAATGATTTCGCTTTCGGAATAAGCCATGACTGCTTCCTTTGCTACCACTTCGCTTTCCAAAGCTTGTTGAGTCGCACTTTTCCCTGGACGATTCACCGTTGTTTTTGAAATAGATGTCGCTGGTCTTGATCTTAAATAATAAGTCGTCTTTAAGCCTTGCTTCCATGCATACATGTACATGCTTGAAAGTTTGCCGATGGATGGGCTTTCCATAAACAAATTCAGACTTTGTGATTGATCAATGTAAGGGCCGCGACCAGCACCCAGATCAATCAATGCCTTCATTGGGACTTCCCAAACGGTTCGGTACAAATTTCTGAGATCTTCTGGAATCTGCATGATTTGTTGAATCGATCCTTCATGCATTTTAATTTCATTTCGCATTTCTTCGCTCCACAAATTTTTAGCTTTCAAATCGGTGACTAAATAGCGATTAATCTGCAAAAACTCTCCGGACAGAGTCTCGCGCTTAAAAAGATTACTGATTTGCGGTTCTGTCGCTTCATAGCAACCAACAATGGAAGCAATGGTTGCCGTTGGAGCAATGGCGATCATCAAAGAGTTCCTCAAACCATGTTGTTTGATTTCTTTTTTCAACAAATCAAAACGCTCTGGTGAATGGGGAATCTTGTTCCAAAGGTCATACTGCAAAAGACCTTGGGAAGCCCGAGTATCAGCAAAAGAATCATGTGGTCCGTGAACTTTCGCTAAATCACAAGAAACCTTTAACGCATTATAATATATTTCTTCTTGAATCAGGCTAGACAACCGAATGGCAGCTTCTGAATCAAATGGATATTTCAACTGGAAAAAGGCATCTTGCAAACCCATGATTCCAAGTCCTATTGGGCGCCATCGACGGTTTGAACGATCCGCAGTCTCAATTGGATAAAAATTGATATCAATGACTCGGTCCAAATATTTCACAGCGGTGCGTACTGTTTTTGCCAATTTCTCAAAATCAAATTGTCCATTCACCACGTGACGGGACAAATTCACGGATCCCAAATTACAAACTGCTGTCTCATTGTTGGATGTGACTTCTAAAATCTCTGTGCACAAGTTCGAAAGATGAATGACATTTTCTGGTTTCAAAGTCTGATTGGCTTTTAAATTTGAACTGTCCTTCCAAGTCATCCAACCATTGCCCGTTTGAGCAAGAGTCTTCATCATTCTGGAATACAGATCACGTGCAGGAAGTTGTTTGACAAATTTTTTGTCAGCTTCCGCTTGGATGTATGCTTGCTCAAATTTTTCACCATACAAATCAATCAATTCAGGAGTTCGCGAAGGGTCAAAGAGAGACCACATCGAATCAGATTCAACTCGCTTCATAAATAAATCTGGAACCCAGTTTGCCAAATTCAAATTATGAGTCCGCTTTGCATCATCACCAGTGTTATCTCGAAGTTCTAAAAATTCTTCGACATCGGCGTGCCAAGTTTCCAAATAAACACAAGCTGCACCTTTTCGTTTTCCACCTTGGTTCACAGCAGCAACGGAAGAATCCAATGTTTTAAGCCAAGGAATAATCCCGTTTGAATGCCCATTTGTTCCTTTGATCAATGATCCACGGGAACGTACCCGGTGATAGGCCATTCCGATTCCACCAGCAAATTTTGACAGCAATGCAACATCTGTATACTTGTCATAGATCGATCTCAAACTGTCTTCTGGTGATTCCAAAAGATAGCAAGAGCTCATCTGTGGACGTAAAGTTCCTGAATTAAATAAAGTGGGAGTTGAAGGCATATAATCGTGGGATGAAATCAGTCTGTAAAATTCAACTGCTTCTTCCAATGATTGAGCTAAACCGCAAGCAACTCTCATAAAAAAGTATTGTGGTGTTTCAAAAACCTGTCGGGTTGTTGGGTTTTTCAAAAGATAACGATCATAGACTGTTCGCAATCCAAAATATTCAAATCTGTCTGTTCTATAGGGTTCAATAGCTGCACAAAGAGCTGCTTTGTGTTTTTGAACAAATTGATGAAGGCTTTCTGAAAGGAGGCCTTTTTGATATCCAAAGACCACTGAATCAGAAAAACTTTGGATTTTTTGAGCTCGGACTTCTTCATCAACAAAAGTTCCCAAAAGTCTTGCTGCAAGCCTTGAATACTCTGGCTCTTCACTTATAAGAAGGGATGCAGTTTGAATGCAAAGATTATCTAATTCTTTGGTTGTTGCTCCATCGTAAAGACCACTGATTGCCTTTGTTGCTACACGCAATGGGTCCACTTGTCCGATGCCTTGGCAGCATCTTGTCACTCGCTCAACGATTTTAGTGACATCCACTGGTTCTAAAGAGCCATCGCGCTTGCGAACTCTCATGACGTGGGAATGATGATGATCAAATTGATGCTCTAGCGGGCGAGCTGGATTGTGTTGTAAATAGTTATTCGATTGTTCTTCGTTTTCCATGCGTGCTGTTCCTGATTTTGCTTGTGTTGGCTGTTCCATTTTATCCCCTCATCCTTAAAGAAAGTCCAAAAACCCATCCGTGTCGTATTATTCGACCATTCACACCAGATTTTTTGATTTCAAAAAAAGGGAAATAAAGCCTATCAACTGAATTCGACTTCAGAAGCTTTAACTCACCGTCAAATGAAACTGCAAAGTTAGTCTGATGATTTTTGAGGCAATCCTTGTCTCTTTTAGGTTCGTGGAATTTTGAAGCGATTCAACTTTTGTCCTGGATTTAGTCCAGTTTTCTAGTTGAGCTTCTTCAAATTTTTCCCCTCACCATGGAAGACCTCTACTCAGGTCATCCGATGCTGACACAATCTAAACAAAACTACATATAGTGTTTGTTTTGACCCTAGACACCTACATCAAGTGGCTATATTGACATCATGAAGACAAAAGAGGTTTGTCGTCAACAGAACCAAGACCACTTTTTAATTTTTTTTTACCGACGCAATTCATCAAATGCTTTATTGTTAAGCAACAAATAAAACCATATTGACACTTCTGTCCTGATTAAAAAAAGACACTCGCCTAATTGGTTCCGTACGAAAAAACAGCATAAAACTAATTTTGTTTTGTTTTCCAAAAAAAGTTCTGTCATCAAGTTTGGTGAATTTAGGAAAATCTTAAATTTTCTGTCAGAAGAGGCTAGAAGCACTATCAGGAGTCAAACGACAACCTTGAGTTGTTTGTTTAGAATGCAAATAATCGATAATTTCTTGATGGGTTTTCATTTTATTTGCAGTCCAAGCAGGGGCAACAAGTTCATCCCAGCGAGGAGAAAACCCAGCCAAGCGATGAATATAAAATCGGGGATCTAACTTGCTCAGAAATAAATCAACTCGGTGGCAATAGGTCTCGAAATCCACAGGTTGAAACCCCCCAGACCGATAAATGGTCTCGAGAGTCGTGTTTTTCAAAACATGTAAATGATGAAGCTTGATATTTCGAATGGGTAAATCATTGACTCGTTTTGCTGTTTCCAAAATCCGCTCATCAGTTTCATTGGGGTTGCCGAATATCAAATGAATGCCCAAATCAACAGATGTTTTTTTCGCAATCAAATCGATTGCCTTCAAAGATGATTTCACATCGTGACCACGCTTCATAAATTCTAAATCATCCTCAAAAAAACTTTGAACTCCAAGCTCGACACCCAGATAGGCTTTTCGAGTGATTTCATTCCAAATCTCTAGCACCACTGGCGATAAGCAGTCTGGCCTTGTTCCAAGCACAATCCCAACCATATCCTCAAATTGAAGTGAAGCTGCGAGGTTCTTTTTTAAAGTTGTCGCTTTCACAAATGTATTTGTGTAGGCCTGAAAATAAGCTAAAAACTTTTTTGCTTTGTATTTTTTAATGTATTTTTGTTTATAATTTTCAATCTGGCCGTGCAAATCCAAGCCAAATTTATCAGTATCGGCTGCGGACCCATATTCATCACAAAAAACACAAGTCTCCATCCCATTGATCCCCATTCGATTGGGACAATTATCCGCAAAGGCCAAAGGGATCTTATAGACCTTTTCACCAAAGAGTTTGAAATAAAATTCTGAAATAGGGCGGTAGGGGATTGAACTAGTCATCTGTGCGTTATCTCTACCTGAAAAGATGCAGGAATGAAACACTCAATCTGCTATATGAAAACATGGCTAGATTTAAATTTTGAATTGATCATCTGCATGGATGGGTCCCCAACTCTGAAACCCTTGCCAGATGGACAAAGCATGCACCATTTCGGTGGAGCCCTCACAGAAACAGCTTATATTTATGATAAAGCTCTTGAAAAACTACTTGAAAAGCTACCTAAAAAATTTACAGAACAATCCGCTCATCAGATTTTCGTTGTCCGATGTCTTATCGTGGGCCTTGGCCTGGGTTACATCGAGTTATTTCTATTGAAGCGTTTTGTTCTCAGTCAAATTGAATCTGACAACGTCTTCATCCAAAGCCACGAAGCCCATACAGATCTCAAAGCTTTATTTCAATCCTGGCTCACAGATCCATCAAATCCAGAACAGAAATCAAGTGAACCCTTCCAAACCTACCATAGAATCCTCGATCAAATTTGCCAGACAGACTTAACAGGTCTGCCTTTAAGTCCGCCAGAACAAGCGCAGCTCAAAACCGACATTTTTAACTTTACAAAACAACTGTTGGATAAAAATCGATGGAAATTCAATGATGCTTTGAATATAGATTCGACGATTCCCGGAAATCCATTTCATTTAATTTGTTTTGATGCCTACAGCGAAAAGGCCTCGCCGGAATTGTGGAGCGAAGATTTCCTAAACAATTTCATTGAAATCACAGCAGCAAGCGATTGTGTTTTTACCACTTATGCTTGCACTGGTCGCTTAACAAGAGCACTGCTTCGTCAACAGTTTCAAAGTCTGCGTTCGAAAGGATTTATGGGAAAACGGAACTCAACTCTGATGATCAAAGGATTTAAAAAATAAGCAGAAAGTTTATCATCATGTTCTTCATGATTAAATCATTTTTAAATCAGCAAATTTTTTCACGTATTCGATAATTGCACCGTGATATTCAGAATTTAAATTGTGAAATTTAATACCAGCATATCCATCCTGGCCGACATAGACGACTTCACAATTGCAATTTATAGTTGCAAACAGATTTGGGCTTTTTAAGTGGGCCTTAAACTTTTGCCCCAGGGAAACCCCTTTCACATCCGTAATTCCAACGCCGCCTTCGCTGATCGAAATGACTCGAGCTGTGATTGCACCAGTTGGCAATTCCATCTCTAGTGTTCCCATAATGGGCACGCGGGGATGGGCCCTTCGTGTAATTCCCAAATGATCTACCAACTGGGCCACTTGATAAACATCTCGCCAGGAATCGTTATCATCCCGACTCACCTGAGTTTGAGAAATATCATCCAACTGTTTCAAGCTTTGCAGCAATTCAGATAAGGCCATCCACTGCGAAGTGATTCCATGAGACTTGTACTTCCAAAGTGGGTCCTTGGGAGACTTCACTGATTCCTCTTGAAGAATCTGATTTTTTTCTGTTTTCCATTGGGAGTATTGCACCCATTCTGGAAAACCCTTCCCCCAAATCAGAGTTTCTGATTGATTGACTGGATCAAGGGGCGAAGTCACTTTTTGATCAATTTCTGATTCGGTCATGGGGCCTACAACATGCCCATCTAAGAGCAAATACCATCGATTTGTCATTTGGACAGAATCCTTTCGTCAAATGATCACTTGATCATTAAAACGAAGCATTTCATGATTGTCAAAAGCCGGGAGTAGAAAAGTGAAATATATTATCTCAGGGACGGATCGCTCGAATTCAAATTCACTTCAAGTTTCAAATTTCATTTTAAAGCTCTATCAAGATATTGGTGTCGATGCTGAAGTGATTGATCTTGCGAAGGTCAATTTGTTCTCCAAAGGCCCCCAATACGGACAAAAAGAAATGTCCTCAAACCTCCACGAGTCCATTCAAAAGATCGACAAGTCAGAAGGACTCATTATCGTTTGTCCCGAATACAATGGATCCATGCCTGGTGTACTCAAATATTTTATTGATCATTGGAAATACCCTGAATCTTTTGAATTCCGACCAATTTGTTTCGTTGGACTCGGGGGACTTTTTGGTGGCTTGCGACCAGTTGAACATCTTCAGCAAGTTTTTGGATACAGAAACTCCTTCATTTATCCAGAGCGCATATTTTTGATGAATGTCTGGAAAATTCTCAAAGACGGTGAAATTACAGACCCTTTAATGAAAGACCTGCTTCTAAAACAAACCAATGGTTTTCAAGCGTTTTGCAAAGCTTTAAACCAGAGCAAGCTTGATGCTTTGTCTCGAAGAAAGTGACAACAAAGTAAATATGGATCGAACAGTACAAAAAAACTCTCTACTCACGTTATCCCTTGGTGCCCTTGGAATTGTTTTTGGAGATATCGGAACAAGTCCGCTTTATGCTTTGCGAGAATGCTTTATTCCAGAGCACGGCATCTTGTTTTCACCAAAAAATATTATGGGAGTCTTGTCACTGATCATGTGGACTCTCATGATTGTCATCAGTGTGAAGTATATTATTTTTGTTCTTCGAGCAAATAATAAAGGCGAAGGTGGCATCCTCGCCCTCATGGCACTTTCCACTGGAAAAGAAAATTCCATTGCAAAAAAAGGCGTCCTGGTCGCCTTGGGTTTAATTGGGGCCGCTTTACTTTATGGGGATGGAATTATTACTCCTGCTATTTCGGTTTTATCAGCAGTCGAAGGATTAAAACTCATCGCTCCGCAATTTGAATTTTATATTTTACCGGCCACTATCTTTATCCTCAATTTTTTATTCCTTGTTCAACGCGCGGGAACAGCCAGGATCGGAACTTTTTTTGGACCCATTATTTTGCTTTGGTTTTCCGTTTTAGCTATTCTTGGACTTCGCGGTATTTTTTTACACCCTCAAATCCTTGAATCATTGAATCCATATTTTGCTATACAATTTTTTATAGATAATGGCTTCACAGCTTTTTTGGTGATGGGTTCAGTTTTCTTAGTGGTCACTGGAGGTGAAGCTCTTTACGCAGATATGGGGCACTTCGGAAAAATCCCTATCCAATTGGCTTGGACTTTTATTGCGGGTCCTGCGCTGATGCTCAATTACCTCGGACAAGGGGCACTGCTTTTAAGCCAACCCGAAGCGATACAAAATCCTTTTTATTTACTTGCTCCACGCTGGCTTTTGATTCCGTTAGTGATTCTATCCACTTCAGCGACAGTTATTGCATCACAGGCTTTAATCTCGGGAGTCTTTTCCATCACTCGCCAAGCGATCCAATTAGGATATTGGCCTCGGCTCTCCATCATCCATACGTCAAGCCGCGAAATCGGCCAAATTTATATTCCCTTTATGAATTGGGCGCTTTTTATCGGGGTCATTTGGTTAGTATTAACTTTTAAAAGCTCCAGCAATCTTGCATCGGCCTATGGAATCGCTGTGACAGGAACAATGGTCATTACGACGATCTTAGCGTTTTACGTTGCTGTGAATAAGTGGAAATGGTCGGTGACATTAGCTGCCGTTGTCTTCGGAAGCTTTTTAGTTTTAGATTTAGCTTTTTTCCTCGCGAATATGACAAAAATTCTGCATGGAGGTTGGGTTCCTTTAGTTATTGGTGGAGTCATGTATCTCTTGATGACGACTTGGTCTAAAGGTCGACGTATTTTATATTCTCGGTTGAAAGAACGATCCATTTCCATCGAAGAATTCTGTCAAAAAATTCTGCGTGATCCTCCGCTCAGAGTCTCAGGAACTGCAATCTATATGGCGGGAGACCCCTGGGGCGTGCCTGCGCCTTTGCTTCACAACTTAAAACACAACAAAGTCCTTCACGAACGCGTGGCTATCCTGACTATTATGACCAAGGATATCCCTTCAGTAAATAAAAACGAGAGAGTAGAAATTCAGGAAATCATTCCAAATTTTTATCGAATCTTAGTGAAATATGGCTTTATTGAGATACCAAAGATGAAACACATTCTGGAAGCTTGCCGACAAGAAGACATTCATTTCCATGTGAATGACACAACTTTCGTTCTGGGCCGAGAAACAATTCTGCCGACGAAAAATCAAACCACAAATTCTTCAGTTCCAACCATGAGTTTATGGCGAGAAAAACTATTTGCAATTATGTCAAAAAATGCCCAAAGACCAACGACCTTTTTTAAGATTCCGCCAAATCAAGTGATCGAAGTGGGAATCCAAGTCGAAATTTGAAACTTTAATTTATAGGTTATGAATTGAATTCGCCGTAGTTTCCGCTAGCTCGAATGAATAAGATTCAACTCATGCAAATCTTTAGGCCTTAATTTTCCAGAATAAAAAGCAGTGATGGGTGAAATCTCTATCTGATTTTTATCCATCATTGGAACTTCGCGATGGTCCGCAGAACATTTCGCTTTAGATAAAATTGAACTGATGCGGTCCTTAAATTCTCCACGAAATTGATGATACAGAGCTTTTAAGCTGATGCCATCGGTGATCATCGTTTGAAGCTGGCCAAAAAGCTGTTTTGCCTGCTCCCTAGAAATTTTTGTTTGATTGGATTTTTCCGACGAAGAAACCATATCAGAAAGCGCATTCAGACCTAAAAAAAGTGCCCAACTACAGAATAGTTTAAAATCATTTAAATGCTTAGGAATTTTTTCAATGTAATCAAAAGCAAATTCTGAATGATTTTCTAATTGAAGCCACAGAGAATTTCGATCCGGTATCAAAAATCTTCCGGAGTTTTCATCTGTTTCTTTATCTTTCAGAATGTTCACTTTCTGCAGAAATAAAGCAAAATGATAAGCTTCAACTAAAGAGAATGGCTCTTGCGAACTGCGATCCTTGACCTGGGCCGAAGTTTTACTTTTTGAAATTTGATTTGCCAGATTTGTCAGCAACTCGCCAACGACCCCAGCTACGAAAAAACAATATTGATCCACTTCCAGGCGACTTTTCAATTTCAGTTTTTTGAAATCCCGAAAAATAAAAAATTTCATGCCCCGACTCATGCTCAGAATGGGATTTTGAAGACAATTTCGAATTTCCACGGGCAACTGATGATATCGTTGAAATAATTGATTGGAATCATCAATCAGTTCTTTTTCCTCTCGAACTAAATCAAGGGGAAAACTCTCCCGAAAGTTCTCAAAACTTTCCAGCAAGGGCTTTCTTATCAAAAAGGATTCGAAAGTCTCGAAAGCTTCGGCCTGGTCTTTTTGGTTGTTCCAATTGGAATCCTCGATCGTATCCACCACACGGCAAAGCAAGTAAGCCAGACCCACATAGTCCTTCAAGGGCTCAGAAAGAGCTTGAATGGAAACAGCGAAACTGCGGCTGACTTGTTCAAGATGATATTGATCCTGCATGAATTCGTATTTTCATCAAACCTCTTGAACTTACACAAGCAATTATTGTGTTAATTCCAAATTTCGTAAATCTGAGGTGTCGAACCATGTTTCATTTTAAGGCAATAATTGTCTCTTTTTGATTTCATCTCATTTCGAAACAAAAAACAGGGCAAAACTGCCCTTATCCTGCGTTTTATTTCAATACACTCGGCCAAAGGATTGCATTGCTTTGAGATATAAAGAGGAGATCACAATGAAAACATCTCATTTGATCAAAAAATTGATGCTCGTCATTCTTGGTTGTGCAGTCTTAGCAACAGGTTGTGCGAAAAAATCTGATGACGGGAAAAACGCATCGGCAAGCAGGAACTCCTTGGGCCGAGGTTCAACAGGCGCTGTTGCCCGTGACGCTCAAAGCTCAATCAGCGCTTTAGACTATGCAGCTCAACAAGGTGTGAACGACTTATACGTAGAATCGATTTATCAACCTCAGCTGGTCAACCAAAACTATAGCCAAGCCATAGGCGTTGAATCTGCAATTTACTTTAACGGTCAACCGTATCCACTGGTGACTTACCACGAAGTTTACAGCAATGGCTCCATCAGCCAGACCAATTCAGTTGTTGCCGGCCCCTTTACAATTTTAGCTCAAGGTGTGTGCGGTGATTCCGACTGTCAGTCTTATTATTTGATTTTAACTGTATTAAAATCAGGATCAAATATTGTTCAGCTGGTTCAAAGACAAAACTTTAATGGTGCTGCTCAGAACACTCAGAGCTACAGAAAGCCCCAAGAATTCATCCAGAACCTACAAATGCTTTTTGCAGTTCTGGGTCAGCCATTATCAGCATTTTAGTGAGGTCGTAAGGAACAGCTCATTTCAGGCCATTCCAATAGGCCATTCCAACTCGCTTTGCTAAAAACTCACCCCGTGATTTCTTTATGCGTATTCTTAAATCACTCTCATTTGTACAAATTTTTCAAGTGGTGTCGTTTTGAAAACCTCTATAAATGATCTGGGGTGGGGCCTAAGGTATAAGAATCCTTCCACATTATAAAAATAACATTCCGCTTTAAAAATTTTTTGATTTATGGCACTGTCGTTGCTCAGTGGGGGAGTGGTGCCAAAAATTGATGCCACTTTGTCTCCGACCAGAGATTTGATTCAAATGATTGAGTGAATTTTTAAGTCCAGACATTTTTAAAATAAAAAACCGTGGGAGGGTTTCAAATGAGTCAGTTCAGTTCAAAGGTTGCGCTTGTAGTGACAATCGCATTATCCGTAGCAACAGCGTTTGCACAAACGCAACCAACAACAGCACCAGCTGCAGGAAGCACAACAGCAACTATACCTACTCAAGCACCTTCTGTGTTGAGCCGGTTTTCTGCTTCTGCAATTTTTGAAGGCAGCATGGACGAAAAAGTCGCAAGAGCGAGTGGACTTGGTGCAGGTCGCTTAGAAACCTTGAATGCAATCACTGGAACTTTTAAAATTGACGATCGACAAAAGGTTTCCTTAAGACAGTATTTCGAATGGAACCGCGACGAAGTTGAAACTGGAAAAGCAAATCAAACGCAAAAAAAAGCAAATGCTTTCCGAAAGGCAAATACAAGTGACAACAACATCAATATGTCTTGGTTAACAGCGAGATACCACAGAACGTTTAGCGGAATCCTAGGTTCTGAAAAGACTGAAACACTTTTTTGGTGGTACTTACCAACAGGACAAGATCCAGTTCAGCGCGGTTCAAATGGATCGATCTTGCGAATTGATTATGCACCGACTTGGACAATCACACCAAAGTGGTCATTCACTTATTACGTTAATCCACGATTAACTCTCGTTGATCGGGATAATTACGGTATTGGTTATAACGGACAACAGGTTCACCTTGGTACAACCTTTAGAATGGTTCAGGGACCAATTTTGAATTATGCAATCAATGACAAGCATGGAGTCTCTGTTGCACCGTATATCGATCAAGCTTTTGATTATAATGATGGAATGAGATTAGCTCGAAAAAAGAAATTCAAAACAACCTCTCCTGTTGATATCGTTCCGGAAGCAGGTCTCGCACGAAACAGATATGATTTGAATGTAAGCTATGAATTTACACAAAAGCTGAGTGATCGATCGACTCTGGTCATTAACCCTTACGTCAGCAAGCTTGTGAATATGGACGACCAATTGGTTGTTCAAGACACACGTTGGGCGCAGAACGATGACTTAACTTATAATCTGTTAGTTTCTATTTCTTTATAATTCTCTAAATTTATTCTGACCCGTCAGTTCAACTTGACGGGTCTTTTTTTTTAAATCTATCAAAAGTTTTCCCATGATCAAAAACCGTATTTTGAAAAATCTGCAGCGACTGAAATCCTGGGTGTCTCAAAATCAAATTCAGGCTTATCGCATTTATGATTGGGATATTCCTGAATACCCTTTTCAAATTGATCTGTACGGATCAACCTGTCTCATCCATGACAAATCTTTTTCAGATAGTGAAAGGGATCAGAAGCACCTTCAGGAAACTTATCTGGCCTTGCAACAAATTTTTGATATTCCCGAAACTTCCATCATTTTTAAAAAAAGATTCCAGCAGCGGGAAAAAGATAAATCCCAACAGTACGAAAAGTTAAATCAGACAAATCAAAAAATTCCCGTTCAAGAGGGCGCCTTGAAATTCTATGTGAATTTAAATGATTACATTGATACAGGTCTTTTTTTAGATCATAGACCTTTACGCAAAATGATCTTACAAAGGACTATTGGAAACGGTGCTCTTCGTTTTCTGAATCTTTTTGCCTATACTTGTTCGCTTTCCGTTGCTGCCGCTAAAGCGGGTATGCACACAGTCAGTGTGGATCTGTCCGAAAAATATTTAAATTGGGGGCAAGACAATTTTCAATTGAATGAACTTGATCCAAAAAGACATTCTTTTTTAGCCCTAAATGCTCTGGAATTTTTAAAATACGGCTATCAAAACACTGCTGTGGAATCGGAATTTGATTTGATTTTTCTGGATCCACCAACGTTTTCAAATTCAAAAAAAATGAGCGAAGATTTTGAAGTTGAACGGGATCAAATTCAGTTAATTGAAAACACGATGCGCTTTTTAAAATCAGACGGGCTTTTGATCTTTTCGAACAACAAAAGAACCTTCAAGCTTGAAAAAGTGATCACGGAAAAGTTTAAGGTCAAGGATGTTTCTATGGAAACAATCCCAATGGATTTCCAAAAAAAGAAGATCCATCAGTGCTACGAAATTCGACATCAAAACATCTAATCTATTTTATCTTCTTTTCACAGATGAAACCAATTGGGGACCCGCTGGCAAAAGTGGGAGGGGATCCACTGGGCCTTTATTTTTACGAATTTCATAATGAAGGTGGACACCAGTTGCTCGACCCGTGCTGCCCATGGCGCCGATGACATCTCCTTGCTTTACTTTCGAGCCTTCAGTCACAAAGAACTGATTCAAATGAGCATACAGGGAGGCCCAACCCTGGCCATTCTCAATCAGGATCATATTCCCGTAACCCTTAAAATCGCGACCCGCATAAACAACAATACCGGACTGAGAAGCTAAAATAGGAGTTCCCTTTGGTGCCGCCAAATCAATTCCAAGATGGGGGCGACGCTTATTCGGTAAATATCCACGAGTGAATCTGGCATTTTGCACAGGCCAATCAAAGGTTGTGCGATCAGGGGAATTCATTCCCGTATCGTAATCCGATGCTGAGTTCCGCGAAGTCAAATCACGGGAAGATTTTGTATGATATGACGAACAGGAACCTAGAAATAAACTGAGGACTAATATTCTTATCGTCAAAACCATCAATCTTTATTTGAACAGAATGGTCTAATAAAGACAAGACATGGGCCGTTAAGCAGGGCCAAATTTGGTTTCAGGTCCTGCTTACTGATCGCTTACTGATAGATTGGAAACTGAGCAGTCATTTCTTTCACCTGATTGGCGATTTTCTTTCGCAAATCGACATTTTCAGGGTTTTTCAAGATTTCAGAAATCCAAAGTCCCACTTGTTTCATTTGTTCCACTTTAAAACCACGAGTGGTCAAGGCCGGAGTTCCGATGCGGATCCCACTTGTCACAAAAGGTGATTTCGTTTCATTAGGTACAGTATTTTTATTTACTGTTATATGGGCTTCATCTAAAATATTTTCAGCCTGTTTTCCCGTGACGTTCATGTTTGTGAGATCAACAAGGATTAAATGATTGTCAGTGCCGCCAGTGACCAACTCAAAGCCTTGACCTATCATCGTCGCAGCCAATGTTTTAGAATTTGAAATCACATCATCAATATAAGTTTTAAAATTTGGTTTTAAGACTTCGCCGAAAGCGACAGCTTTTGCTGCAATCACATGTTCAAGGGGACCTCCTTGGATGCCTGGAAAAATTCTAGAATTCAAAGCCTTTGCATGCTCTTCTGAGTTTGTAAGAATAATCCCACCCCTT
The DNA here is from genome assembly GCA_046318875.1 of Pseudobdellovibrionaceae bacterium. Classification (GTDB taxonomy): domain Bacteria; phylum Bdellovibrionota; class Bdellovibrionia; order Bdellovibrionales; family Bdellovibrionaceae; genus JBKCTJ01. The sequence goes on from JBKCTJ010000289.1 coordinate 15,730, forward strand.
GGGCCCCTCAGTGTTTTATGAGTCGTAGAGGTCACAACATCTGCATAAGGAAAAGGACTTGGATGAGCACCTGTTGCAACTAGGCCCGCGAAATGCGCCATATCCACCAACAATTTTGCACCGACTTCATCAGCGATTTCGCGAAATTTTTTAAAATCTAAAAATCGGGGATAGGCCGAATATCCCGCAATAATCAACTTTGGTTTACCTTTGATTGCTGCTTCTCGAATCAAATCGTAATTCAATAAACCCGTTTTTGGGTCTAACTTATAGCTGGTTGCTTGAAACAAAATCCCGCTGAAATTTACTGGCGATCCGTGGGTTAAGTG
>JBKCTJ010000290.1:0-6719 GCA_046318875.1 Pseudobdellovibrionaceae bacterium
AATCGATTTAATTGAGATTTTACAACAGGTTTGGGTTGAGAGGAGTTTTTATTATTTTAATTGCAATTCATTGTTTGAATATGCTGTGAGAAAACTGCACTTATCCAGGGAAGTTGCAAGTATCTACAATAAGATTGCAAAGAAGGCCTTAATCATTCCAGGGTTTAAGGAACAAATTAAATCAGGTTCTATTTCAGTTTCTAATGCCAATCGCATTTGCAGTGTGATTACTCCAGAGAACAAAGAGAAATGGTTCATGCTTGCCCAGGGATCAAAATTGCAATTGGAAAAAGCGGTGGCCCTGGCTTCACCAAAGACGGCCATTCGTGAAAGAGCTATTGCCAGGAATATTGGCGACCATGTTCAAATGGAAATCAGGTTTGGGACTTCCGAGAAAAATTATGATGATTTAAAACGAGCTCAAGATATTCTCAGTCAAAAACTTCAGCGAGGGGCTACGATGGATGATGTTTATAGCTCGGCTTTGCAATTGTTTTTAGATAAGAATGATCCGCTTCGCAAATCGTGCCGAGTTAAAACAAATCAAACTCAAACTCAAACTCAAAACCAAAATGATAAAAAAGCCACCAGTGAAATTAAAGTTTTGGGCACGATGAAAAGCGTGGGTGCGGCAAGGACTCTAAAAATCACGGTGACGCGTGCAGTTCATCATAAAAATGAGAGTCAGTGCTCACACATTGATGAGCTGGGACAGAGGTGTCAGCAGCGAAGGCATTTGCATATTCATCACATCCAACCGCTCTCTCAAGGCGGAACAAATCAGATCAACAATTTGATCATTTTGTGTTCTGGGCACCATCAAGCCCATCACTTGGGGCATTGATTTTGGTTTTATACTTCGGTCATTGAGTTTGATTTTATACTTTGGGCTCAATCATAGACCTTAATTACAGACCTCAATCATAGACCTCAATCATAGACCTCAATTACAAGGCTCAATTACAAGGCTCAATTACAAGGCTCAATTATATACCTCAATTATTTGAGGAAGAATCCTCAACATGGCATTCTTGGTTTAATGTACTTCATTCTTCATCGAAAGTTGAGATTTCTTTAGATCCCGGATACAATTTGCGTATGGAAGTGAAGAGATTTTTAGATTCGGATCAACGACCTCAAGCAACGGCCATTGTAGCATCTGTTGCTGAATTTAATTTGAATTCAAATGGTGAGCTGGAATTTTCAGGAGTGCTAGGTGCAATTGAATCTTCAAAGCCTTTAAACTACGTTGGCTTTTGTGGAATAGAGCTCAAAATGGAAAATCAATCAGTTGTTCGAATTCATGAAAACCATATTTCCTTTTCCATAAAACATTTCTATCCGAGCCAAGCCACCGTCACCGTGCACTTAATAACTGAAGACCAAAAGTCCGAAGAAAGAACATATGGCCTGGACCACAAAATGACCCCGATTTCAAAAGTTGAGAGAATTCAATTTTCGTTTTCACAATTTTGTTTAAGCTACCGAGGTGAATACGAAAACGAATTCTTTGATGGTCAAAAGAAAATCAAAAAAATTCGCATTTTTTTTCGCCGCTCACAAAATTTAAGGGAAGAGACTGCCGCCCTCCCCGTGGGATTTGTTTTAATTGAGCCAACAGTTGGCTCCCAAGGTTATTGAAAGTTGGGGAAAATCAAAAAAAGCGATTCCTGCTAAAAGTCCGCAAAGACAGATACCAAAGACAGATACCAAAGACAGATGTCAAAGACAGATACCAAATACAGATGTTCAATACACAGTCCGAATTATTTACCAAAAATATTGTGCGGGATTGGTGAGATTATTTTTTTGAACGTCATTGGGGTTAGTCCATACTGATCTGATTTCTTTCACCATCACACTGACGGAATGTCCGTCTCTTTCCACAATACCCGTCACGATCAAAAAACTTTCGTGTAGAAAAATATCTTTGTATTTTTCAAACTCTTTTTTAAAGATCACCAGATCTAAAATTCCATGTTCGTCTTCGATGGCTGAAAAACAGACTCCATTGGCCGTTGGTGGTTTTTGTCTCACGAGTAATAAACCGCAAACTTGAATTTTTGTTTTGGGTTTGGATCGCTTCACATCAAAGCTTGTCATTTGAGGTAATTTTTTAATTTTTCGAAGGGCTTGAATTGGATGAGCCTTTGCTGAAACTCCCGTTGATTCATAGTCATTTTTGACTTCTTCAAAAAGGCTTAGGTTTTTAAAATCCACTTGATTTGAATCAAAAACATCTTTGCCTTTAAAAAGTGAAAACTGATTTGGGTCTTCTTTGATTCGCTCCGACATGACCCGCCACAGAGCTTGGCGCTGGGTCATATGGAATTTTAAAAACACATCCCCCATGGCCATTTTTTCTAAAATATTTTTTCTTAGGTTTATTTTTGAAATAAAATCCAGAAATGAATGATAGGGCCTTAAAGCTATAATTTCTGTCATTTCCTTTTCACTGATTCCGTGAATTTGTTTAAGCCCAAGCCTGATTGATTTTTTTTCGTTGATGACTTCAAGTGTTGAATCCACTTCGGACAAATTTAAATCTATTGGTAAAATTCCCACACCGTGCAGTTTTGCATCATCAATAATTGTATGGGGCTCATAAAAACCAAGGGGATAAGAATTCATCAGTCCCAGGGCAAATTCGGCTGGATAATGACATTTTAAATAGCAGCTGGCATAAGTAATTAAGGCAAAACTTGCCGCATGACTTTCGGGAAAACCATAATGAGCAAAACCTTTCATGTGTTCTAAGATGTCTTGAGCATAAGGTTCAGGAATTCCTTTGGCGAGCATTCTGGATAAAAGCTTGTCTGCGACTTTTTGAATGGAGCCCGAGGCTCGCCATGCCCCGATGGCGCGCCTTAAATGATCAGCTTCTCCAGGAGTAAAATCACCCAGTTCAATGGCAATTTTCATTAATTGTTCTTGAAAAAGTGGAACGCCCAGGGTTTTCCCTAAAATATTTTTTAAAACTTTGTGAGGGTATGTTGCAGCTTCAAGTCCCCGCCTTCTTTTCAAATAAGGATGAACCATCTTTCCAATAATGGGACCGGGTCTGACAATGGCCACTTGAACAACTAAATCATAAAATGTTTTGGGTTGTAGACGTCCAGACATATTCATTTGTGCACGGGATTCCACTTGAAAAGTTCCAACAGTGTCGGCTTTCTGAATCATTTGATAAGTTTTTTGGTCTTCGTGGGGAATTTCGTAAAGTTCAAGGTCCACAAGCTTTAAAGTCTTATGAAGGGCTGTGAGCATTCCCAAAGCCAGGACATCAATTTTTAATAAACCTAAATAATCTAAATCATACTTATCCCATTGGATAATAGTTCGCCCTTCCATTGAAGCAGGCTCTACGGGAACAATTTCAGTAATAGGATCAGCAGAAAGAGTAAATCCACCCGAATGAATCGAGAGATGTCTGGGATATCCACTTAATTCTTCTGAGAATTTTAAAATGGTCTCTTCCACATTTTTTATTTGAGAGTTTTTGGAATGCAGCGAGAAATCCTTGATTAATTCTTTAGCGGACATTGTGCCCACAGGAATACCAAAAACTTTGGCAACTTCGCGGAAAGCGGATCTTCTTTGGTAAGTGACCACAGCAGAAACCATGGCAGCCCTGTCACGTCCATATTTTTGATAGATGTATTGAATGACTTCTTCGCGCCGTTCATGTTCAAAATCCACATCAATATCTGGTGGTTCTTTTCGTTCAAGACTGATAAATCTTTCAAACAACAAATTCATTTGCACAGGGTCAATGGCTGTGATGCCTAAGCAGTAACAGACAACGGAATTCGCTGCTGATCCCCTGCCCTGGCATAAAATCCCTTTTTTATTTGCAAAATCCACAATGTCATAAATTGTTAAAAAATAATCTGCAAATTCAAGCTGGCGAATCAATTTAAATTCAGATTGGATTTGGGATAACACTTTTTCTGGAATCTGATTGTGATATCTTTTTTTTGCACCGTTCAAACACAATTCTTCCATATAACTTTGAGCTGTGTGATGATTTGGAATCCATTCCGATGGGTATCTGTATTTTAATTCTTTCGGAGAAAAAACACACTGGTCAGAAATGAAAAGTGTATTTGAAATCGCTTCTGGTAAATCCCGAAATAACAGCTTCATTTCAAAAGGAGATTTTAAATATCTTTCTGCATTTTGAGTCACTTTATAGCCAATATCAAAAAGAGTCTGAGCTTCCTTGATGCAAGTGACGATATCACATAAAGGTTTTCTGTTTTTGTCGTGATACAACACTTGGTTTGTTGCAACGGCTTGAATGTCATATTTTTGACAAAGCCTTAAATTTTCTTGGATTCGTTTTTGATCAAATCCATCAAAGTGTCTTTGCAAAGTCAGATAAAAATTTTTGCCAGCAATTTTTTTCAAAGTTGCAACGGCTTCCTCTGAAACAAGATCGCTTATTCTTGAAAGCAAAAACAATCCTTGGAAAGCAGTTTCATTTGAAAATTTTTGAAAATCGGATTGTTTCAACAGGGCATAAGCTTTTTTTTGATCTTTGTGGGCTTCTGTTAAAATCCTGCACATCAAGCCATAACTTTTTCTATTTTGCGCTAGAATCGTCAGGAGTCCCAAACCTTCGATTTGCAGTTTACAGCCTGAAATCAAATTGAAATTTTCAAATTCCTTGGAAGCCCAATAAGCTTTGGGAATTCCATAAACTCCATTCATATCTGTCAAGGCAATGCCAGGCATCCCAATGGAAATAGCTTTCTGCGTGATTTCTTCAGATGTTGAAGCACCTTGCAAAAAAGAATAGTTGGTTTGGCATTCTAATTCGACATACATCATGTCACCTGACAAGAGCTGAAAATATTTTCTAAAAATACTTTAATCATAAAGACCGTGGAGAAAATAATTTCCCTGACTTTCATACATCCATAAACGCATAGGACTTGATCCAGATTTTTTATTTCGACTGACTCTGACTTCGTGATAAGTCCTTTCCTCTTCCTGATCCCACCAGTGGGAAGTGATTTTTTCTATAGTTAATTTCTCGAGAATTTGGAATTCATTTTGACCAAATTTTAAAATTTGGTTTTGTATTGTCATCAGGATGGGTTTCTTAAAAATTCGAGTGGGTCTGATGGGTAAATTTGATTTCTGCTGTGTAGGTTCTGCCAATATTTTTTCCCATTTTTTTTCTGGCAAATAGGATTCTTTTTCACTGGCGTAAAAAACTTTGTCTTTGCCCAAAGTTTCTAACAAACGGGAAATCAGGCACTGAAGGGATTCTAAGCTTTCTTCTTTCTTAGAAAACAGATTCGTTTGTCCTGCAGATCTTTGAGTTGTTTTACTGAATTGGATTAAAATCATTTTAACTTCAGATTCTATGGGCCTCTGCTGAAATTCAAAATCGAGCTTGGGGCGAAGAATTTGAAGAACTGAAAATGTGTGATTTTGCGGAAAGGGAAATTCGATTTGAAATTCTCGGACAGAGTTTTTCACAAACGAATATTTTTCCATTTCTATTTTTAAATACAAATGGGTCAAACTTAAATCTTGGGCCTTTGAGCGCAGAAAACAAGGGTCCAAAGCTGACTTGAGCAGAAACATCAAAGGTTCTAATCCTTTCACAAGGCTGAATTCATCAACTGTGATTGAGGAGGATATCGTCTCTTTAAAAGTGAATTGAGGCCAAAGAATCAGATCAGCATCATCAATGTGTCTAAGGACTTGGGCAAAGTTTCTTCCCAAACGGCTGACAATTTCAGATTTAGGAATTTTAAAAAGATCATCAAAAGTATCAATTCCCAATTTTTGAAATTTTTCCGTGGTTCCTCCAAATTCTTTTGAAAATGAAAATGGCTGAAAATAAAATTGAATCGCTGCGATGGGAAAATCTTTTTGTTCTTTTTTTTGAAAGAGAATCTGGCACAAGGATTGGGGCATATTATCTGATAGAGAAATTTTAGCTTTCTGATTCCATTTTTTTAAAAAGATTTGAATTTGAAGATAGATTCTTTTCTCGGACTGAATTTTTTTACATTTTGAAACTTCAAGATAAATCCATCTTTCGCCAAGGGCAATTTGCGGAGTAATGGCATAACAAGTCTCTGCAAAGTTTTCTAAAAACTCTTTTTCAATTTTTTCTTCTAAAAAATAAATACAAAAGACTCTCACCTAGTTAAAACCTCTTATTGATTTGATGAACACACAGTTCTTTGGAATTTTCGGCTTCAAGTTCCAGGGATACCGGCCAAAGGCTTTGCCTTTTGTTTGTCAGCCAGAACGTGATACATTTTGATTTTTCCGAGAAAATTTGGATTCGCCTTAAATCCTTTAAATCAATTTCATCTTTGTACAAAATAATGCATTGAAAAACTTGGGACTTAATCGCTTGCAGTGACGTATAAATTCCCTGATCTTCTGCTTCGATAAATAAAAAATTTTTAAGCGAAAGATTTTTTTGAGAAACAGCATAGGGATAAAAAGAAAACTTTTCTTCTATCCATCCAACAAAAAAATCCTTTCTCTCACTCAAAAAATCAAGGACGACTTCTGTTTTACCAAAGCCTGAAATGCAAGTGATGCCGCCTTGGGGAATTTCCAAATTATACTTTTCAAAATGAAAAGCTGACTTCTCCTTTGAAGTGGCTAAAAGAGATTTCAATTCCTGGAGATTCAATGCTTCTTTCAAGAAGACCCCTTTATTTACATATAATCTACATATTTAA
>JBKCTJ010000291.1:0-4413 GCA_046318875.1 Pseudobdellovibrionaceae bacterium
AATTGCCAGATTCCCGCAGCTCCCACTTTACTGGTTGCTCCGATCACAAAACTGGATTCCACGAATGGCAAGCGCGTCAATTCAATTGGTAATCCTCGTTGTTTGAAAATGGCTTCCATTTCTTCCAAATATCTGGTGCTGATGGAAAGACCATTTTCAAAGAAGTCTTTTTGGCCTGTTTGAATGCGAATGGAATCAATGGATGTCAGAATAATTTTTTTGCGATGACCTTGAATCCCTTCGAATTGTGCAAGCCAGGCCAGTTCTTCTTGATCCATTTTTTCTTTTGGCTTGTTGATCATTTTTTTCAGTTTATTTTTGATTTCTTGGACGCGGTTTGAAACAACTTTTTCAGCCTTAACGACATTCAACCATTTCGCTCGTGCAGGCTGTGCCAATATATCTGTTGTATCGATGACATCAAAAATAATGTGGGGATGAAGGGCATCGTGAATCACTTTTTTCGTGGAATCAAATTCAGTATAAATGCGAAACCAAAATTTGGTTTGATTGTAGATCAGTTCGGGAATTTGAAATTCGGGACTGATTCTGTTCTGATGATCAGATAAAATTTGATCTGCTGTCGTTTCAGTTTTCTTTGGGGGAGCTTCTGCTTCAATATACAGTTTTTCAATTGAAGTTTGAACCAAATTTTCGGTCAGTTCGTTTCCCTCAAAAATCGGCAACACTGGTGAAACAAAATTGAGTGCTGTTTGGTCCGCCAAAGGCTCACTAGGTGCTTGGTCAGAATTGGCATCCTGTTCAGCAGTCAGATCAGCTATTTTTTCAGAAACGAATGCAGTCGAAAAGGTCGAACTATTTTCAAAGACAAGCACCGCACAAATTCCTGCTAAAAAGCTTGCGCCCATTTTTAATAAGGTGGAATTTTGTTTCAAAATGGTCCATTGATTGTTCATGTGCTGATGCTCCTCAACCCATTGGTTCTAAGAAGATTCTACGCAATCCATTTGCCAATTTGACTCAAAGACAATGGCTGCTGGTGATTCCCCAGTGTCAAATTTGCAATAAAGGAGCAAAAAACGGCATTTTGAGGCCGTTCGTTCAGGGTGGATGTCTGAAATATACAAATAACCAAAGGGCTTTAAAACCTTTCGTGAAATACTGAAGAAAGTATTCAGATCATCGATGTGCTCTAACACTAAACTTGTTACAATCGAATCAAATGGCGCGTTCGGAATATGGTCTGTAAGAAAATCCCCATGAATGAGAGTTAATTTATTATCTTGAATTTTTTCCTTTAATTTGGAAAGCATGCCTTCAGAAATATCAATACCTGTCACTGTATTGCCAGCATCTAAGAGTCTGACTGTATGTCGCCCAGTCCCGCATCCAACTTCAAGCACGTTTTGATGAAAAACGTCAGCGAAAGCTTGTGGGAAAAATAATTCGTCAATGGCTACTGTTGGATTTAGATAAGAGTCATAAAATGACGAGCATGCGTTGTAACCTGTTTCGTTTTCTTTATGAAATGTGGACATGATTGCTCCTTAGTTTGCCTTACCTGTGCAAAAGGAGCGTAGATTTAAAGGTCTCAAAAATGAGAGCGCAGCGCCACTGCAAATAATCCCGCACGATCCCATAGGCCTTCCACCCCCGAATCACTCTAGAAAACGGCCTGTATTTCCATAACCCAGTCCCCTTTGGGGTAGCGGTCATTCCTTGATTGGGTTTGAGCAGTTCTTCATCGGACTTCAGCAGGCCCTGTTTTTGAAAAACTTGGGCAATTTGCCCTGCGATGACTTTAAAAAAAACTTTGAAAATAGAACCTTCTCGGACTGCGAACAATCACATGGATGTGATCGTGTTGGATGGTTGAGCCTAACTTTGTTAAAAATGGACGGCGAAGCCTAAAATAGACCAACAAAAGTTCTGAAGCGAAACGCCGCAAAAGTTGTGAGCCATTCTATGAGCAGTGGTCGCGGGTCTGATCTGCGATTGAATTTTTGACGCAAATAATTGGACCTAGGTCGGATCGGAATGAATAGTAAAATTCCGATATTGGAATATGATGAAAAAAATTTTATTTTTTGTAGCGATCTTGTCTTGTTTTCTTCTTGCTCGAAGTCTGAAAAAACAAGTTGGCCAAACCAGCGGGAGTTCAGCGAATCATGTGGAACAAATTTATCCGGCATCCGCGGTCACGGGGCCCTATTCGGTCTTGAGATCGCAGTCTTCAAAGCCGCTTCAGCAGCAGGTGGGAAAAAACGATTCCGTGCTCTTTGAATTAATTCAAGCAGGGAAATCTCAGCTCTTGTTTCAAAAGATATTTAATGAAAATGTATTTTTGAAAAAGCCCTTGGAACAAAGACATCTTCAAGCTTTGAATTCTAGATTTAACCAAGAAAGAAAACAAAAGGAGCTATTTCACCGCAACGAACGTGAATGGGCGGAAAGGGATCTCTTGGCACTTTTAAAAGGAGTTGCGATGAACAGACAAGTTTATGCAGATCCTACTTTAAGAAATGAATACGTTCAGTTTTTAAGGAGTCTCATGTTGAAATCACAAGAAAGTCTGATCCTGAAGCGACAAGCTGCCCTGAATTTATCACAAGTTGGAGTCTTCCTTACTGAAGCCGAGAAGAAAAAAGTTTGGAAAGATATCCCAGCAAAAACAGTCTCCCTTGCGACAGTCAATGATATGGAAATTTTAGGAGATCTCCTTGAAAAATAAAACTCAAAATTTTCTAGGGCTTTTTTTATGTTGTGCAAGTTTTTCTGCGGGTTGGTTCACAGAAAGTGATCAAAGTTTACCAAAAAAAGAAACAATTGAAAAATCCTATTCCAGCGAAATGATTCCAGCTTCAATGAACGCTTATGAAGCTTTGCGATGTCCTACGGAAAGTCAATTCCAGGAAATGACTGTAGAGCTCAACTTACAACTCGAAGAAGGAAAGTCCTTAGACGAAGAATGCGGTGATTCCTCAAAAGCAAAACTTTCTAAAGTCCTTTTATTGATGAAGAGTTTGAAAATTTCTCCTCCAGCAGCGTGGCCTCCCGTCATTCGAGCTGACTTGTCGGATTTGTATGCTTACTTTAAAAAAAATGTCGCCAAATTCACTCTTGATCTGAATCAAAAGGACAGCCTTGCTTACAACAGAGTGTCCTTGAGAGAGATTTATCTAAGTCAAAGATTTTTTGATTTAACTCCTCTTGATGGCGTTGCGATTTTGTTTCATGAAGCCAGACATTCCGCACCTTCGGATACAGGTCACTTTGTCTGTGAGGCTGGCGATTTACCACGGTCGGACGGGGCTTGCGATCGCGAATTTTCTTTGGAAGATCAAAAGGCGGGAGCTTACAGCTATGGAACGCTTTTTTCTTTGGCCCTTTCATTTTATTCAGACCAAATGACCCCTGCTGATCGCCAGTTTCTGTTGCTTGATGCTTTAACTCAGTTGGGTGCCCGATTTAATGTGATTCCCGAGGCTCTGGCACAGAAGGCTGATCTGTTAGTTGGTTTGACCGAAGATCATCAGTTGAAGATGATTCATCCTTTTATCGATGCTGAACAAGAAGTGAAATTAACTTTTCCATCAGCGGACGAAAAACCGGTAGCAATCGAGTTCTCACCTTCAATGAATGGATTATTCATTACGACGAACAAAATGACCATTTATACTTGGAGTCCGATGAAGGGACTACAGCCATTTTTCCCTGAACTGTTTAAAGATCGTGATGTGTTAAGCCTTGCTCGAGTGCGTGTTCCTTTTAATGATATTACTTATTATACGTTTATCGAAAAAAATCAGTCCATAGGCTTTATAGAATATTCACCCAAGGAAAACAAAAGGGTCGTGTCCAACTACGAGAGGTCTTATTTTCGGAAGACTCAACCTTCACTAGTGCTTCAAAAAATATTCTTAGGTCTGTTTGCAGAAACTGTGTTTATTTCTGAAGATGGAAAAGTGTATTTAGCGCCTCATTTTGGAAATGAACCGATGTTTCGAGATATTGCTGAAATTAACCAGTCACAGAATGTATATCTTTCGGGAACAGGTGGGGCCATTTACGATTCCCTTTATTTAGTGGAAAAACAAGGTGCCCTTTTTTCTGTATCTATTGAGTTAGCGCAAAGGCAGGAAGATGATGGAACGGAATATCGTTACCGACTTGAGCCATCCTCTTTTGAACATTCCAAAAAAATTCAAAAATTTCAACAGGGAATTCAGGTCAATGCTGCTTTAGATGAAGAAAGAAACATTGTTGTCTGGGATAAAAATGCGTCGAGACCTAAGACATTGGAAAAAGTAAAATTCAAAGATTTTGTATTGATTCAAAATTCGGGCACAAAAAAAATTATAGCTCGCACAGCTCGTTCAAATGCGGACTTTGTAGAACGCTGTGAAATTATCGATGAGGGAGAGGATTTTTGGTTTGGCTGGGGGATTGGGC
>JBKCTJ010000292.1:0-7136 GCA_046318875.1 Pseudobdellovibrionaceae bacterium
CTTATGAACTTACTTTCTAATGCCGTTCATGCATTGAAAGCCGATGGTCAGATCTGGATTGCAACCCAATCCGTAAAAAAGGGCAGAAAAAAACCTGAATCAGATCAAAAATTTCAATCTGATGGAATTTTGATTACCATTCAAGACAACGGCAGCGGAATTTCAGAAAAAAATCTAGAAAAAATATTTGATCCATTTTTTACCACGAAGGATGTCGGTCAAGGAACAGGTCTTGGACTAAGTATTTCTTACGGAATTATTCATGAACATGGCGGTGATGTGTTTGTGAAATCTGAAGTCGGCGTAGGCACAGAATTCACTGTGTTTCTTCCATTAAAGCCACCCACAAACACTTAACAAATTCCAGCTCAAATCATCAATAATTTGGTCGGTCAAATTGAGACTGGTTGTATCATATTATAACAGAAATTTTACATCTAGCCCAAACGACAGCAAGAGCCACATATGTTTGTTGTTAAGTTCAAGAAATCTCTCTTTGAATCATGGTATAAACCTTGAACATAAGAGCGGTATGAGAAAACAAATTTTAAAAACAGCAATGTGGTTGAAGTCGATTTTTAGAAATTTTATGACATTGATGTTATATGCAGTCATGTTGTTCAGTTTCATCTTTTCGATGAATGTTGAAGCAAAATCCAAAACAACCAAAAAAGTAGCCCTTGTCGCAGGTGTCGGTATCGCCGGAGCAATCGCTGCAATTTGTCTTTTTCCAGGCAGCACTACAAACAGCACTCGCTCTCAAACTTCGAATTTACGTGCCATCAGCAGCTTTGCAGCAGCGCAACCAACTGCTGCGGCACCTGCTGCGCTTCGACCCGAGCCAATTGCGAGCATTACGGCTCAGTCAAGAGTTCAAATTGAATCCCAGAGGCCAGTTGATTTGAGTTGTTTGCGTGATGAGCAAAAAAATGCATTTAGAGTGGTCGCTTTGCGTGAGCAACTGACCAGAGCCGCAAGCACTTGTCAGCTGCATAATCAATTCAACTCAGTGGTTCCGCGGTTGAATTCTCAATTTAGGGAATCTCGTCGAATGATGACTGCGTATTTTCGAAATCAGACCCGCGAAGACGCTTACTTAACTGACGTCGCCGGTGAGCAAGCCCTGATTATTGCCCGAGGTTACAACCAAGGAAATCAGCAATTTTGTAGAAATCAGCAAAATTTATTTGCCCAAGTTGCCGCGCTTCCCAGTGCTCAGGCATTAGTTCAGTTCGCAGCAGCGAATCCCCAGCCCATGGTCTCGCCTTGCACACGAAGTCGATAGTTTCAAATTGAGATAGCACTGCTGACTCTGACCAGGTTCCTCAACAGATTTGCTTCGAATTCTCAAGTTTCATTGGATTCCGCCGATTACCACTCTATGAGAACAATATTACTCACATTTAGTTTTTTCCTTTGTTTTATTTTATGTTTGAGTGGTCAGTCGGGAACTCAGCCCAATGGTCAGTTCAAAATCAGAAAAACCAAAACTGTATTTCATATTTTGCCTACCCCAGGCACTGACCACTATCAGTTGATCAGTGGGCAGGTCAGTCAAAACAAAATGGTTTTAAATTTGGTCAGTACAAAGGAAGTCATGAGCCAGAAGAATCGTCGGTTGGCTTCAGTTAGTAATACAACAGAGGACACGATGACTTATCAACTTGAAGTGATCAAATACGATATTAAAAGTTTCACAAAAAATGATTTAAATAATTCAAGTTTGCAAGTGCAGTTTATCGCTCCTTAATGAAACTGGTTTGACAATATTGGCAGAGGAAAAGACATGTACGGAATATACATCACCCTTTTATTTCTAATTCTTGTAATTTCATCTGCGAGCCACAGTTTCGAAATGGATCAAACCTATTTTCAAATGGCGACACAGGGTCTTGAGTCCAAACATACGCTGACATTGAAAAATGATCGAAATGAAAAAAGATTTTTGACCATCGAGGTGGTTGAAAGAACTTGGAACGACAAAAAAAATGTGGAAGAGCGCGTCCCCACCAAGGATTTCAAAGTCTCTGAAAAAGCAATCACTCTTTTGCCATCCGCTGAAGCTAAATTGACACTAGATTGGATTGGATCAGCCAATCTCAAAGCTGAAAAAGCTTATCGCCTGATTGTCACAGAAGTCAGAAATCAGCAAAAAGAGGGCAAGATTGAAATGAAATCCCCACTGATTCAATATATTGCATCGGTTTTTGTAGCACCGGAAAATGCAAAAGATGATGTCAAGTTGGTCCAAAGCAAATTGAGTGGCAAATCAAATATTGAAGTCACTTTGACCAATAGTGGCAGTAAACACAAATTGATGAGCGAATCTGGAATTCTCATTCAAGATGCCAAAAACAAATCTGTTCAACAAAAATTCCTTAAACTTGAAGCCTTTCAGCAGGTCATTCTGATGCCTGGACAAACAAAGACTATCGTTATTCCAACGGAAGTGGATTGGAAAAACAAAAAAATGACGGTTTCAATAATTAATGAATGATGAAAAGAAAAAAAATGATTATTTGATTTTGCTCTCTTTGCTTCTGTTTCTAGGAGCAGCGGCATTTCTTTATCTTGCGGTGACCGAAAAAAAAGGTCTTGACGCTAAGAAAATCGAACAGGAACTTCATCCTGTTCACCCAGACGAAATTAATTTCAATTTAAAATCAACTCTTCAGCAGCAGCAGCTTAATCAACTCAAAGTGCTGGATGAAGTGAATCGGGGAAAATATAATCCCAATGCGGCTCCTCCAAGACTAGCGAATAACAATTCCATTTCTTTCGAGTCCGATAATAAAAATGAAATAGTTCAAGAAGCTCTGGGAAAATATGCAGCTGAGCAAAGATTAATTCTCACACCTGACGAGATTGTTCAGAATCATTTGTATGAAATGCAAATTATGAAAAAAATGGATGATGCATATAAAAAAGAATATGCGAAACGCTTTATCGCTTACGCACGCACTCAAGGTTTCGCAATTAAACTGGACCCGCAACTGAAAATTATTTCAATGCGCAGGATTCAACCAGACAGAAATCCTACGACTATTCGCGGAGAACCTGCGGGCAAACAGTAGAAACAGGTATCAACACAGCTATCATTCGGTATCTTTAAGTTTTAAAGTTACGCAAGTAATTTTTATTCTGATAAAACTTTTCCAAAACTCCATCTTTTCTAAAACTATAAAATCCCGTTAAGGACAATATAAAGTGGTCGAGCAATCCGATTTCAAAAACCTGCGACATGGCCACGATCTTTTTTGTCATCAATAGATCTTCTTGCGATGGAAAGCAGTTTTCAGAGATATGGTTATGCACGAGAACATATTGGTGCGCATTATGAAGAATCAAAAATTGAAATAGGTCCCTAGGATGGAACAGACATTGGTCCACGGTTCCTTTAAAAAGTAATTTTTCTGAGATGAGTTTAATCTGAGAGTCGAAGGCCAAAACCCAAATTTCTTCCTGAGTTTTTGAGATCTTAGGTCGTATGTATTCGGCGATTTGTTGGTATTCATTGAAATTCATGCAAAAAAGCTCAGCAGAATTTATTCCCCATCCTGAGATAGCTCAGTGCTGTCTTATATCCGAATCAAGGGTATCGGGTCAGAATTCGTCTTGCCCTCACTCATGGACTTGAAATAACCTACTGCAATACGGAGGCTTCATGTCTAAGTCGTTCATACAAGTTATTTTATTTCTCGGCGCTCTCTCAATTTTTCAAATCAGCTGCGGCCCCAAAGCCTTTGTTAAAGGAAGCTATGACGATGTTGAAAGAGAAAATTTATTAAACGATCAGTGGTCTGAAACAGATATGCAAAATGCAGTGAAGTCCCTAGCTTCAAGCTTAACTGGGCATCCGGCCATTGCAAATGCGAAATCTCCTCCGATTGTGATGGTCACAAATCTTCAGAACAAAACTTCTGAACACATCGATACACAAAGCATTATGGATAAAATTCGCGTTGAATTGATGAAAGCTGGAAAAGCTGAATTCATCGATAAAGAAGCACGCCAAGATATCGCTGATGAATACAATTATCAGAATTCTGGGATGGTTTCAGATGAAACCAAAAAAGGCCCGGGTGCTCAGACGGGTGCAGATTTTATTTTGAATGGGCGATTGGATTCCATCGTTCAGGAAGTCGGCAAAGATAAAACAGTTTATTACAAATTGACTCTGAATTTGACGAATCTAAAAACAACTCGAATCACTTGGACTGACGAAAAGCAGATTCGAAAGGTCTATCGCAAAAAGACAATTGGATTCTAAATATTTTAAACTTCAGTCCCTTGTTGTTATCGGTACCCTGTGTTTTGCAGGGTGTGCAACATATCAGACTAAAGTCAGCACAGCCCTTGGATACCTCAAAAGTCGTCAGTTTGAACTTGCCATCCAAGACTTAAAGCCAAAAGCCGAAGAAGAGTCGAAAGACCAACTGGTTTATCTGTTGGATTATTCCGTTGCTTTACAGTTGGGTGGTAAAATCAAAGAAAGTAATGCTGCTTTCTTAAAGGCCGATCGCCTGGCAAATCAATTAGACTATGTCTCGATTTCCAAACAAACTGCATCGCTGGTATTCAACGAAGAACAAGTGCAATACAAGGGTGATACTTTTGAGAAAGTCTTCATTAACGCCTATTTGGCGATGAATTTTTTGGAACTAGGGGACTTAAATAGCGCTTTGGTTGAAGCCCGAAGGCTGAATGAAAAGTATTTAAAATATCGCTCAGACGACAAAAAAGCCTTTGAACTTAACTTTTTCGGAAAATATTTGTCGGCAATTATTTGGGAGGCTGACCGTAAGTTTGATGACGCTTATATTGCTTACGAAGAAGCTTCAAAAATTGAAAATTCTGCACCAACACTCCCATCAGATTTGATCAGATCAGCAAAAGCAGCTCGTCGAACCGAACAGTACCAAAAATGGAAACAAACTTACCCACAGGTAGTCGAAGATCCAAAATGGTTTGATAAGGGATACGGTGAGTTGATTGTTATCTTCCAGCAGGGCTGGGGTCCGAAAAAAGATGTGGGTAATGGATCATACCGAATGCCAATCCTTCGTTCTATTTATAACCGAACTCAACAACTGCAGCTCAAAGTTGCTGGGGACAATCCCATCGAAGCCGTTTCAGAAAAAATTTATGATGTGAATCAAGCCGCTCAAAAAACATTACAAGATGACTATGCTTTGCTCGCCACTAAGCGTGTTGCAGGTGTTGTTACCAAAGAGATTTTAGCAGACCAGGTCAGGCAAAAAGATGAATTTTTAGGTTTTGTGACAGCAATTGCTTTACATGCTTCAGACAGAGCAGATTTAAGAAATTGGTCCACTTTGCCAAGTTCTATTCAGTTGATACGAACTTATTTGAAACCTGGCGAACACATGTTTTCCCTGATTGGTCTGGATTCAAGCCAGCAACCTACCTCAGATTCCTTGATTGATCAAAAAGTGAAGATCCAGGCAGGTAAGAAAACTTTCATTATCTTTAGATCTTTAGAATAATTCCCATGTCAGAAAATAAAAAAGCACGCCTTTGAGACGTGCTTTTTTGAAAGACATATTTTAAAAAACTATGTTTTAGGAACGTCGTCAGTAGGCTCTAGTGGCTGAGTCACATTGGCTTGACCAGCAACCAAGTTAAAACTGCTCATTGGCAAGCTTGGAGTTTCATCTTCTTGAGATTTTCCACCTGGTAAAGACGCTTTATCAGCAGCAGATTTTGAAGTGTTGTCTGAGCCATATCGACTTGCTGCAGAAGCAACTCGATTTTCCAAATTTTGTTTTTGATCATCAGATGTGACTTTTTCAACAGGCATTTGGTAAACAGGCTGACGGTGAACGTAATCCAATGGGAACGCGCCAAGCTTTGCTAGAAAATTTGAAATGCTTCCGTTTCCATTTTGAATGATCTCGCGCAGTGTAAAAAGCGGAGCATACTGAGAAGCCTTCTTTTCTGCTTCAAAAATAATTTGAGTCAGAGTTGCAGCAGTAATGTCATTCTTCGATTTGTTATCAACGACCATCACTTCTTCGTTGGTTCGAATCATTTTTGCAATGTCATCCAAAGTCACATAACAGCTTTGTTGAGTGTCATAAAGTTTTCGGTTTTGATACCGCTTAATAATTTTGACTTTGTTGCTTGGTTTTATTGTCATGCCCATCGTAGTTATGTTATCGTTTTGATTGATCAAACTGCCTCCCCATTAAATTTTTCTGAGTCCTCAAGCTGCTTGCTTACTATGGCGCAAGCTAGCCCTGCCGCCACACGTTGTCAAGCGAGGGGGACAGTAAGATCTCTATTTATTAGCCAATTCAGAACTTCAAGTGGTTTGCCCCATACTAAAGACAGCTGGGTCACTTAAACCGGCTAATTTCCCCATCATTTTTAAAAAATGCTGTATTTTAAAGCACACCTTTGTCCAGGATGCCCATAATTTCCTTCCTCTTCAGAGCCTAGTCAGCGGCTTTTTCCTTCAGTTGGCTCATTTTCAATCCGATCAAAAGAAAGCAATGGAAGCAAAAAAGTAAAGGGAGACACGATGGTTTCCGGTCAAATGATTCTTTTTAATCTGACGCTGATCTGTTTTATCGCGGGTTGTGCGACTTCATATGATCAATCTGAAAACACAAGAAAACCAATCTTGAATATTGAACCTGGATCGAACCTTGTTGTGATTCCTGATTGGGATGAAAAGAAGCCAACCATTGATCCACTTTTTATGAGGACTCAAGCGGATTATTATTTCGCTTTAGGTGAAGCTCACTCATACGAGGGGAATCATCAAAAAGCCATTGAAGCTTTTAAATCTGTTCTCATTTATGATGCTCAAGCAGTCAGTGTGAAGGTTCGCTTAGCTCAAGAATATTTAAAATCAGGTTTAGTTTCACAAGCACTTTTGAATGCACAAAAAATTGTTGCGCAACATCCAGAAAGCGCAGCCGGCCATTCACTCTTGGCAAATATCTACAGCGCGACTAAACAATATACCAAAGCCCTTCCAGCTTATGAAAAAGCAAGCCAGCTCGATGCCGATAATAAAGAATTTCTGATTTACATTGGTGCAATTCAGTCCGAACTGAAACGTTATAAAGGGGCTATTGCAACTTTTCAAAAATTAATTAAAGACTCTG
>JBKCTJ010000293.1:0-14823 GCA_046318875.1 Pseudobdellovibrionaceae bacterium
TACCTGAACATGAATCTTTTAATTTTGATTGGATTCATGGGCCTGAGTCTTTTTTCGTTTGCAATTAAAAAAACAAAGTTGAACTTGGGTGCGGGAACCGAGCTCAAACTTCACTATGCAGTGATGACGATTATTCTGGCGTTGACCGTGATTCATCCATTGCTGCCTCGGAATGAAATCTTTTCTCCTGCAGCAAAAGTATGGTCGGCTCAGTCGATCAAAAGTTTTGGCCAAGATTATTCAGCACCCGATAAGGGTGGCTACCTCAGTCTTCCGACACCCATAGGAACATCGATTCTTCAAGCAGATCAAGTGGCAACAACTTGGGGAATTCTGGTCGCAATTCTAGTGATCTTGGGCGGCATTTTCTTTGGCCGTGATCTTAGAGTTTTATTTAGGACAAAGAAAAACTCTTTTTTAGTTCGAAGACTCGGACGGGTTCGGATTTTAATCAGCGACTTTATTCAAGTGCCTTTCTCTTACTGGGTTCCGGGTCAGGCAAATATTATTGTGCCATCGTCATTAGTTGAACGCCGTGCAGACTTTCAAATCGCCATCGCCCACGAACTTCAACATCACCGTCACGGTGATACCAAGTGGGTTTACATCATGTGGGGGATAAAGCTGATCTGTATCATCAACCCCGCAATTTATTTTTGGAATCGTTGGATCTCAGAGATTCAAGAATTTGCCTGTGATGAGACATTGGTCGACCAACAAAAAGTTGACTCTCAGGCATATGCCCGCTGCCTCGTCGAGGTGGCACAAACCGCAATTGATCAAAAGTATGTGCCTGTTTGCGCGACGGGTCTCACGTTTTTGTTTGAACGCAATTTACTCAAAAGGAGAATAGAGAAAATGTTATCAAAATCATCAAACAAAGCTCATTGGAAGGTCAGCGTTTCGATTGGGCTAATCATCGCATCCATCATGGGGGCCACAGCTTTTGCATCAAAAGGATTGGTTCAAGATCGCCGAGTGAGCATGTCACAGGCCAATGCAATGGCCGTTCGAGCGCAGAGCGAAACGGGGTTCCCTGTTGTCGTCAATGATCTTGTTCTTAAACAACTCAATCGTTACATCGGCACACCCGAGGGCCGCGAGTTCATGAGAGATTCATTAGCTCGTATGGAGAAATACAAAGTGACCGTCGGAGAACACTTACAAAAGTATGGGGTTCCTGCCGAAATCATGGCCGTACCAATCATAGAATCTGGCTATCAAAATTTGACTCAAGGTCAAAGCAGTCCAACAGCGAAGGGCGCTGGCCTTTGGCAGTTCATTCCCTCAACCGCAAGAAATTACGGTTTAAGAGTGGACAATCAAAAAGATGAGCGTCTGGATGTTGCCCTGAATACCGACGCAGCTATGCGGTATCTTCAGTCGAACAACTTGCGTTTTAAAGATTGGCATTTGTCAGCTTTAGCTTACAACATGGGTGAAGATGCAGTTCAAAAAGGAATGAATGCTTTGGGCACAAGAGACGCCTGGACCCTGATTCGCAACGGTTATGAAGGCGACAAAGATTATTTGCCAAAATTGATTGCCGCGATATTGATTATGCGCAATCCTGAGTCGGTAGAATAGATTTTCGGGGATTTCATCCGAGACGGGTGGAGTTCCTCTTTGTGACCCACATGAGGTAACAATGGGAATCACTTTGTTAAAATAAGACATTCAGATTTTATCATTTCGATCAATTGCTGAACCAGCTTTTCTTTTTGGCGAGACGCCTTAACAACCAGAAATATTCTTCGTGTCACTTTCTTTGCGCCATCTGGATTATCTTTTTTCACAAGTTTATAGTTTTCCAAAATAGCTTCATTTTGTACGGTGCGGCTGCCCGTAAATACTCGTAGAATGACCAGCCTATTCTTCAGTTGCTCGTAGAGGATCGATTTTTTTAGAATCCGTGGGATCGTAAATTTTTCGAATTTTCTTGAAAAACTAAAATCGTGGGAAATTAACGCGGTTTATCCACCGATGCCGGTTTACATTCAGTCAAATTCTTTGCGTCAGTCTTGTACGGCAAGAAGACAAAAATCCAACTCAAGATAAAAAGCACGCCAAGATTTTTATTGATTAAAACTACCAAAAGCTAAGTACATCGCCGTTTCGACTTTTTTATTTGGAGGTGGGTGAGGGCTTCGCACCCCCGTAACAGCTTTTGCAGAGCCGTGCCTAACTCCTCGGCCAACCCACCATCTTTGATCATGAATAAGGATGTTGCATCCTACTTCCGAGTTTTCAAATTAGCACGGTCGTTAGCCTGTTCTCAAGTCCGATTTAAGCTATTTCCGGCTATCATCATTCCAAGGGGCTGGGGTTGAAGCTTTTGAAAGTTGCCAATGGTCAAATCGTAAGCAATTTTGCAGATTTCGGGAAATGTCTTTTGATTTTGATGAACGGCATTCACTGCGTGCAACAATTTAAAAAAGGCTTTTCGCCTTCGTGAAGACACACCTTGCAATGAGTTCTGAATTTCATCGGGCAACCCCTTCGTCGCATCCGCTTGTGGAGTGGCTACAAAATCCCTCTTTATCACTTCTGATTTCTCCATAATATCTTGAAATGAAATAAACTTTTCTTGTTTGCAATCAGTAAAAAACAAAACTTCAAATCGATCCAGCATCGGACCACTTAACTTCTGTCGATACTGAACACATTTTCTTTCGGGCAAAGAACAATCAAATTCCTTACGCTGATCTGGCAACCAATCTCCACAGGGACACAAATTTGTCGTTGCCACACAGGTGAACTTGGAAACCTTTTGGACCCGCTGATCTACTCGGGATACCAAAAGTTCATGACCATCCAGCGGGGCACGCAACACTTCCAAAGCTTCAGGTTTAAATTCCAAAAGCTCATCCAACATTAAAATGCCTTGATGCGCTCGAAACACTTCCCCTTGCATTCGCTCATTCCCCAAGAATGCTTTTGCAGTGATACTCGGGTGCGGGGAAATGAATGGCCACCATGACATAGCCGATTTATTTAGCTCGCTCAGTTCCCTGATTTGTTTTTCCGTAGGTGGTGTTAAAAAATGAATTAAGTTTTTAGCTAAGGTGGACTTCCCAGAGCCCGCGGGACCTGCAAGTAACAAATGAAATGGAGCTAAATTAAAACATGCAATGAGCTCCGCAAAAGACTGCTTGACTGACATTTTTTCCGGATAGTTCACTTTTGAAACTTTGTAATATTTTTTTGCCTCAATGATTTCAGGGCAAGTTAACGATTTGAGATCCTTGATCATCAATTTCCGAAATGAACTCGAATGCTCCCCCTGCCCCACACCAGTTAAAATCAAAGTTTGATCATCAAACTGAAAACTGCGAAACAAATCATCAGGTTCATAAATATTTCCGTGCAGATCAATTTCACCGTACAAAAATAAATTCGACTGCTGTAACGGCAAAGGCACCTGCCCCGTTTCCCATAAAAAAGCTGCGGCCACAGCAAGCTCTGCTCCCCGGGATGTTTTTTTCACGTAGCTTGGCCGCAAGTTCACTAAAACCTGCTGACTCTTTGGAAATTCAAATCCCTGTTTTTTCAAAGCACATTTGATGCGCTCGGTGCTTTCTCGAATATGCTGATCCGGAAGACCCAAAAAATGAATCTGCGGCAGTCCAGGCACAAGAACCAATTCAACTTCGATGGGAACCAATGAACCCTGATGAGTCACAAAAGAATGAACAACCATGGCTCACTCAAGTGCAAGCTTCACACGTCATTCAAAATTGAAAAATTGTTTCAGATCAGAATCCTCATCCGACATCCGAATGATTTTTTACAACTCTTCGATAAAGTCATCAGCCTCAATTCCAGACAGAGGATGATGATCATCAATAGCCTGTTTCATTTTCGTCGTTGAAACTTGCGTATAAATTTGAGTTGTCTGTAAACTTGAATGACCCAAAATCATTTGAATTGATCGCAGGTCAGCTCCATTTTCCAATAAAACTGTGGCACAGCCATGACGAAATCGGTGGGGGTTTACAGGCTCAGAAAACCCTGCGTTTTTTGACCATTGGGCTAACCAGCGCCAAATATCAACTCGTGATGGCCGGTGTCCCCGATCATTCACTAAAATCGAAGTCGATGCCTCCTTCAACAAGACAGGACGGGCTACTTTTAAATACTGATCCAAATGATTCGATAAAGTTTCTGTCAAAGGAACAATTCGTTCTTTGTTCCCTTTACCTAAAATTTTCACCCATTTTCCCGAAGCAGAATAATCATGAAGATTTAAACCCACAAGCTCGCTAACCCGACAACCCAGGCCATATAAAAACAATAAAACCAATTGGTTTCGCAAAGTCTTTTCCTGATGTTCCACTTGGCAGCTTTGCAAAAGTTTAAAAAAATCTTCAGAGCTTAAAACCTTGGGCAAAGTCATTTTCAATTTCGGAGTTTTCAGTTCGCGCAGTTCAGGCGCATCGTGTCCATTGGCTTCAATATACTTATAATATGTTCGCAAACTGGAAATCACTCGCGCTTGAGATCGGGGCGAAAGACCCTGCTTTTTCATAAAATCATAAAACTGTAAAATGGAATGATTATTTTGTTTGTAAGTCAGCCACAATTCGAGATCGCGGCGATAAGCCATCACAGTATTCAGTGAACGGCCACGCACATGCTCAAGGTCTTCAAAAAATTCAATCCATAAAACTAATGCAAAATCTTGGCGAGCGCTCATAAACAAAATGCTAGTTCAAATAGATCGACGATGCAATGCAATTTGTCGTTCCCGCACCGTAACTGATTCTTTGAAAAACCAAAGACCCAGCAACTTTATCTGCATTTCCATCAGCGTTTGGATCCACAATCACTCCTTGAATTAAACTCATCAACAATTGTGTTCCACCACTGACAGCAGCAAATGAAGGAATATTAACAAAACCAAATGGGCCCCACTGTCCAGCAGCCAAAGGAACCAAAGTATAACTTCCCGCAGGAATCACACAACTTCCCAATCGATAAGTTGTAGGAATTGTCATTGTTCCGCGCGCCGCAATCGGACCGTTGTAAGATTTTTGAATGCTCGTGCTGTAACCAAAAGCTGAGCCTTGATAAATTTGTGCTTGGTTGGCCATAAATTGCCAGTTCATGACCACCGGTAAAAACCATGGTCCCACTGAATGGACTGATGACAATAAAACTTCTTGTCCCGGAATGACATATCCCGCTCCAAAATTTGTATTTGTTAAAGCCCCTGAAGATCCGCTACTTGCAGATGAATCGCCTCTATTTCCACAAGAAACAATCAACATCATAGATGCAGCAATCATTGAAAAAGTTCTGAGCGATTGAAGAACCAAGCCTGTCTTAGTTGCAAAATTATTTTTAAAACTCATTTGGTTCTCCTTTTTAAAAATTTTCGATAAACTTAAATAATCCAATTACAATCCAAACGCCCTATTCATGTTTAAACCAGAGAATGTTCCCAACAATTTGTAGCCATCAGAAGGATATAATCCAGTTTTTGAAATCACAGTTCCAGACCGGCAATCATAAGGCCCCAAGGAAATAAACCAACATTTTCTCATTGGACCTTGGGGAGCTAAAACTTGTGCGAAGTTTTTATACCAAAGTGAACCAGAAACTAAACCTCCACCTTGCCCGTCACCTTGATTTTGCGTTCCATCGATAACTAAAACGACAGCTCCAATCGTATCCTGGAAAAATCCGCTATAAACAGTTTTTCCTGAATGTGGAAACCAGTAATTAAACTGAGCTTCATATTTTCCGTCATCACGAGAATTGATTTTATAAGTGCTGTTTTGTCCTAAACCTGATTCAAGCCATCCTTGATATCGAATATTATTATCTAAATAGGAAATGGCTACTTTACCACCGTAGCGCAATTCACCGACATTTTGCAATTGCACAGTAATTTTAACATCGGTGGGATTATTTAAAGGTCGGGTCGCCACATAAGAGTTGAAATCATTAAAATTTGAAATGTTAAAAGCAACTGTGGAACCAGATGTGTTTGTTGGATTGCTTGTTCCCTCATCAGTAACTCCACAATTCCCGTACATATCAATGAATCCCGATGGACAAGAAGCAATCGGTGGAACCACTCCTGGGTTCCCAACCGCTAAAGGTACATCAGCATTTGTCGTCGATGATCCTCCGCAACCTGCAAGCGAAGCAAAAGACATCAGCATTAGAAAACCAAGATGGAATGCCAAAGTTTTATTTTTCTGAATATTCACATTGGAGTTCTGCATATTAACCTCTTCCCTTACCCATCTCTTAGCGAGACCCATGCCGCAGAACCACTTCTTTCAACCGAATGATTTCTCACATGAATTTGTCTGTCTCATATTGAGAGTCTCATTTTGATCGTCCAACCCTTTGGTGCATATCATAAATTGTCACTCTGAAATCATCGTGATAAAACTTTAAAGTGTCTCAAAGACGTGAACTCCTGAAAGAAAAGCTCAAAGAATTCCCCGTTCAAAGCGGTGTCTACTTAATGAAATCCATCCAGGACAAAATCCTGTATGTAGGCAAAGCTAAAAACCTACGAAACCGAGTTCGAAATTACTTCCAAGACAGCGCCGGGCACTCGCAAAAAACAAAACTTCTCGTTCAAAATATCCATGAAATTGAATACATCCTGACAAAAACCGAAGTCGAAGCTTTTTTGCTTGAAGCTTCATTAATCAAAAAACACAGGCCGAAATTCAATATCAGACTTCGCGATGATAAAAGCTACCCTTACATAAAACTGTCATGGGCTGATGACTATCCAAGACTCTACCTCAGTCGCAAAGTAAAAAAAGATGGTCATTTATATTATGGACCCTTTACATCAGGTGGAGCAGTTTATGGAACGATTCGATTTTTAAATCGCACCTTTCGAATTCGCGACTGCACAGATTCCATTATGAAATCCAGAAAGCGCCCTTGCTTGACCTATCAAATTGGTCGGTGCACTGCCCCCTGCGTTCAATTCATAAACAAAGAAGCCTATCGCCAAGAAGTCGAAGGCGCTCTGCTATTTCTAAAAGGCCAAAATAAAAAAGTTCTTCAAACTTTAAACAACCGAATGCTTGAAAACGCCGAAGCAGAAAAATTTGAAGTCGCAGCAAAAATTCGCGATTCCATCGAATCCATTAGATCCATTCTGGAACGCCAAGCTGTCATCAATGACAAAATTGATAAAGACCAAGATGCCATTGGATTTTTCGGTGATGACCGTGGCTGCTTGATTGAAACTCTGCACATCCGAACAGGACGAGTCATCGGAACCAGATCCCATTTTTTTCCACTAATAGATCCCAATAGCAAAGACGAAGATCCAAAAGACTGGTTGGTTTCATTTTTAAACCTCTATTACGAAGACAACTATATCCCTGAAGAAGTCCTCTTACCCGTAGATTTAGGAATGGATTTAACGAAGCTTCTCGAAAGTGTTTTAGAAGAAAGATCAGGCCATAAATCTCGAGTCAAATTTGCCACAGACACCGTTGGCAGAAACCTTGTGCACATGGCAAATGAAAATGCGACTTCTCATTTTCAAAAACACGTTTCAAAATCTGAAGAAAAAATGCGGGGCCTTGACCAAATCAAAGAAAAATTGGGCTTACCCGCAATTCCACAAAGAATTGAATGTTACGACATATCAACTTTTCAAGGCTCAGAAACCGTTGCATCCCAAGTAGTCTTCGAAGACGGAGTTCCAGCAAAAGAACACTACAGGCGCTACAAGATAAAAACGGTCGAAGGAATCAACGATTTCGCCTCCATGACCGAAGTTCTCAGCCGACGTTTCAAACATAATGAATATGAAACACCAAATCTCATCGTGGTCGACGGCGGCAAAGGCCAACTCTCCATGGCAGTCCGAATTCTAGATGAAATGGGTCTAAAAATCCCAGTCGTGGGCCTTGCTAAAGCCCGAACAGAAAGTGATTTCAAATCTTCTGAAGTCGCATCGACTGAAGAACGTTTTTACCTTCCCGGCAGACAAAACCCCGTCGTCTTTAAACCAAACTCAGAAGCATTTTATATTTTAACTGGGATCCGGGATGAAGCCCACAGATTCGCAATCACCTACCACCGCAAACTCCGCGAAGCCGGATCCCTCAGCAGTGAACTGGATTACGTCAGCGGTCTTGGCGAAAAACGTAAACAAGAACTTTTAGTCAAATTTCAATCCGTCGAAGCCCTGAAAAGAGCCGATGCCGATGAAATCGCCCAAATGAAGGGCTTTAACCGAATCCTCGCCGAAAGAATTCTTTTACAACTGAACGAAAGTGATTCTATAACAGAGCTGCAGGAGAGTTCGGATGAGTCTTGAAAAATACCTTGTCGATGTTCTAGGAATCAAAAATTTATTTTTAGATCCTGACTTCATTACAAAACAAAAAGAAATCTCTCAGCAATCTGCGGAAGTTCCAGAACAAACCTTCCTGCGAAAAATCGAAGAAATCAAATCCAGCACAGCAAAAACATTTTTCATCATCTTCCAAGATACCATTTCAGATACAGAATGCACGATGCTCCAAAAAATGTCTGAAGCCCTAAACTGGAAGCAACATCACGAAACCATCCTGTTTCCGGAATCCCTAGCCACAGATATGAAACTGCTCCTCACAGAAGTAACAACGGACTGGCTCAAACAGAATAACGAGAGGAAACTCATTTTATTTACCCCAGAAAAAGACTCATCCACTGCGAACACTTTACAACCCTTCATCGACATCCACCACGCTAGAATCTGCGAACAACCAAAATCAATCTCCTCAAACCCAGGGCAAAAAAAACTAACCTGGGAAAAGATTAAAATTCTGAAATCTTCAGAATAAAATTCTTGAGAAAGACGCCAAACCTGAAACTTTAACTAAATTAAAATAAACTTATACTCTTTTTTCGGCTGCTGGAACTTGGGCATTTCAAAGATAGACCAGTACTCGTCTAAGAAATCGAGATATTCTTCAAGAGTCATGGCTTAGTCCTTGATAATTTTTGGATAACTTCCCACTCTTGAAAGAGATCCGCGTATTTTTTTACTTGTTCTAAATCCAATTGATTATGAAGCAAAAGTTTTTGAATGTCGGCTTTGTCCTGGAGTTCACGTGCAGAATCATTTTTGTAGGCTTGAATTTTTAAACCGATAATATCTTCGGCTCGCAGAACATGCAGCCCTAAAATCGAATTGTCGATAGCATTTTTCAGCATTTCTTTGCTTAACGGCCGGTTTGCTAAAAGAATATCTAACAATCCAATTCCTGCAAACTGCAAGACTTCACCTGACTCATGTGTGAGCTGAAATCCCGCTCTCAGGATCTTTGTTTTAATCAAATCCTTTTTTGCGCCATCCGCCAGAAAATCAATGTCTGAGGTGGCACGGTGCTGTCCATAAACAGCAAGGGCAAATCCGCCGATCAGCGCATGATCAATATTGTTTTGCTGCAAAATTTCATGGGCAAGGGCCAACGTTTTTCTTAAACTCGTCATGTTTCCATGCTAGCAGGTTTTCGTGAAAACATAAAAAAAATCATTTTGTCATACACATTATCCGACTTTACGCAGATTCTTTCGACGTAAATCAAGGGAAAGGGTATGTTTTAATGCCTGAAAGGCAGGTTTGGAAAATGGCTGGCCCAAGGTTAACTCCATGTATTTTACTGTATCCTCGGCTGATCGCGGGTTTGGATTATTGACATTCTTCATGCTCAAGTCGCAAAAACAATCGGCAAGGGCTACAATCTTTGAAAATGGATGCAGTCGGACATCACGTAAATGACGAGGATAGCCCTGTCCAATCGCATTTTCATGATGTTCAAGTGCAACTGACACCACATCGTTCGAGACACTAGGCATACTTGCTAAGATTTCAGCGGCACGCATGACATGGGTTTCGTAACTTTTCACCTCATGAATGCTCATCATATGCCTAGGTTTATTCAACAGTTCTGCAGGAATTTCTTTTAAGCCAATGTCATGTAAAAGTGCCGACAGAGCTAATCTTTGATTTGTGCTGGCCTGATTCCAATGCATCGACCTTGCGATCATGATCGACACAGCAGAAACGGCGATCGAATGGCGCACAAGTTCGACAGATACACTGCTCATAGCCTCGATTACACTACTTAAATCTTGTTTAGCAGAGACCAATACAATGAGAGACCTCGCCACTGTTTTTGAATGT
Source organism: Pseudobdellovibrionaceae bacterium (assembly GCA_046318875.1). Classification (GTDB taxonomy): domain Bacteria; phylum Bdellovibrionota; class Bdellovibrionia; order Bdellovibrionales; family Bdellovibrionaceae; genus JBKCTJ01. The sequence continues at coordinate 10,166 of JBKCTJ010000293.1, forward strand.
TCTAAACTTTCGTGATTAAATCCGATCTTTGAAATCTCTTGAAAGACACTGTCAGAAGCCTTGCAAAGAATATCGACTTTTCTAAGATCCGAAAGTTCCTGCTTAGAAATGGCGATTTCAGCAATTTGAAGATTCATTCCCACGCAATCTTTATATTCATCCCGACGGACATATAGATCAGAAACTTTTTCTGAGTTTTTAAGGGCATGAAGATCTTCCATTTGCTTGGCTCCGCGGCGTCCGACCATCACAAAGTGCTCGTCGCTCAATTTGACATAAAAATCGGCCGGAAGCGGAGTCATACTAATAATTTCATCACGACTTACAGGAATAAGTTGTTGCGCTGAAGAACCAGAATACGTGCTAGATTTATTGCTCATTCTATCAGCTTAACAGAACTTAGGAAAAGACGACAGGGGCGTCTCAAAGAGGAACACTTTTAAACTCAGTTTGATCCAGCAACCTCGGATCTATTCTGCAAATCCAACATCTGAAGCCTTTTAATTTCATCCCGAACCTTAGCAGCATCTTCAAACTCAAGCTTCAAAGAATGCTTTTTCATTTTTTCTTTCAACTTCAAGATTTCTTTCGCAAGCTTTGATGGCTCCCGCAACAAATCAGAAATCTTTTTATCACGATCTTCGGTTAACTTACCTGCACCTAGGGATCCATCAAATAAATCGCCAAGCCCAGCCCGAATTCGTTTTCGAATGGTCTGTGGTGTAATGCCATGTTTTTGATTGTATTCATTTTGGACTGTACGACGACGATTGGTTTCACCCATGGCTCGTTGAATTGAGTTTGTCATCACATCAGCATAAAGAATCACACGGCCATTTTCGTTTCGTGCAGCTCGTCCAATGGTTTGGATCAGTGATCGCTCAGATCTGAGGAAACCTTCTTTATCTGCATCCGTAATTCCAACCAAGGACACTTCAGGAATATCTAAACCTTCTCGCAATAAATTAATCCCCACTAAAACATCAAAAACACCCAATCGTAAATCGCGAATAATTTCAGTGCGCTCCAAAGTTTCAATATCACTGTGCAAATATTTTATTTTAATCCCCAAATTCAAATAATACTCTGTCAAATCCTCGGCTGATCGTTTTGTTAATGTTGTGATCAGTACTCGCTCTTTTTTCTCGACACGAATTCGAATTTCTTTCAGCAGATCATCCACTTGATGTTTCACGGATCTGACCTCGATAACGGGATCGAGCAAACCCGTGGGCCTAATGATCTGCTCAATGACAATTCCTTCACTTTTTTTCAATTCATAATCTGCCGGGGTCGCAGAAACATAAACCACTTTATCCATCAAGCCTTCAAATTCCTGAAAATTTAAAGGTCGATTATCTAAAGCACTTGGAAGCCTGAAACCATGATCAACCAGAGTCATTTTTCTGGCCCTGTCCCCACGGTACATTCCACCAATTTGAGGAATCGTGATGTGGGACTCATCTACAAAACAAATAAAATCTTTTGGGAAATATTCAATCAAGGTCGGCGGCGGCTCACCTTCAGCCCGGCCCGTCATGTGTCTTGAATAATTTTCGATGCCTTGGCAGAAACCCATTTGCTCGATCATTTCGATATCGTAATAAGTTCTTTGCTCTAATCGCTGGGCTTCCATGGTCTTCATCTGCGCATTCAGTTCCACAATGCGATGGCGCAGCTCTTCTTGAATAGTGACAATGGCACTTTTCATTTTATCTTCAGTTGTTGCGTAATGCGAACCTGGATAAATTCCAATTTCTTCAAGATCTTCAAAAAAATGCCCCGTCAGCGGATCAATCCAAGAAATTTTTTCGATAAAATCCCCAAAGAATTCGATGCGCACTGCTTTCTCTTCTTCATAGGGCGGAAAAATTTCAACATTATCCCCACGCACTCGAAAGTTGCCTCGGGAAAAATCTACATTATTTCTTTGATAACGAATTCGAATTAATTCTTTTAATAAATCATCCCGCTTTATTTTCAGACCATTTTGCACATGCAACATCATGCCTTCGTAAGCTTCGGGCGACCCCAAACCATAAATACAAGAAACACTGGAAACAATAATGACATCCCTACGATCAAACAAAGACCGCGTTGCCGAGTGGCGCATCCGATCAATTTGCTCATTAATCGCAGAATCTTTTTCAATATAAGTATCTGTCGAGGGCACATAAGCTTCAGGTTGATAGTAATCGTAGTAGCTGACAAAATATTCCACCGCATTATTTGGAAAGAGCTCTTTAAATTCAGAATAAATTTGCGCTGCCAAAGTTTTATTAGGCGCTAGGATCAAGGCTGGTCGCTGCAATTTCTGAATGACATGGGCCATGGTAAAGGTTTTCCCGGAACCCGTCACACCCAATAAAGTTTGGTGATTGATTCCCAACTGAAAATTTTGAACGATATTTTCAATGGCTTTGGGCTGATCCCCACCCGGCTCAAAATCAGAATGAATTTTCAGCGTTTTTTTTGCCATCTGCGTTTCCAATTGGTTTCAAACAAAATTATTTTATGACTTCCCAATAACATCCACTTGGAAGATCACTGACCTGGATTCCCAGTTCGGTCAACTGCAGCCGCAGTTCATCTGACTTTTGAAAGTTTTTTTCACTTCGCGCTTGCACCCGTTCATTGATGATCTTTTCTACATGAGCGACATCAATTTTCTTCTCGGCGATGATTTTTTGATCTAATCCCTTTAAAAATTCACTTGGCCGTTGCTGGAACAAGGACATCAATTGCCCAAAATATTTTAAAACTAAATATTTAGATTTAAGCTCGGCCTTTTGCACTTCGCTTAATTTCATTCCCCGTTTGAATTTCGAATTGATCTCACGAATAAAATCGAAAACTGTGGCAAAAAACTCTGCCATATTCAAATCATCATTCAGGGCTTTTTCAAAGCGAGTTTTCAATTCTTCTAAAGAAGTCAAAATTTTTCCGTCAAGCCCAGGAAAAACATCTTTCAAATTCAATCGCGATTTACCAATCTCATTTCCGGAGTTTTTTATTCTTTGAAGATCAGTTGTAAAAACCGACTCAAACTCTTCATTCAATAAGGATTCCATCAATGATAGACTCGAATAGATTTTAGCCAAAGAAATCACAGATCGGTGAACAGACTCTTCACCGAAATCCAAAATGGATCGATGATGAACCCCTAAAATAACAAACTTGTAAATTTCAGGGTCATGAATTTTCACAAAATCACGAAGGGTCACCATATTCCCCAAGGATTTTGACATTTTCTGACCACTCAAATTCAACATGTTCACATGCATCCAATAAAGAACCATTTGATGACCTGTGGAATCATCTAAACAACCTTCACTTTGCGCAATTTCATTCTCATGATGGGGAAAAATTAAATCCATTCCACCACCGTGAATATCGATTTGTTCACCAAACAAAGAATGAATCATGGCGGAACATTCAATATGCCACCCGGGTCGCCCATGACCCCACTTTGATGGCCAGGACACTTCGCCTGTTTTAGCTGATTTCCACAAAGCAAAGTCTAAGGGATTTTTTTTCTTTTCATCAACTTCAACACGGCTGCCAGCAATCAGTTCATCAGTTTTTCGACCACTTAACTTTCCATAAGTTGGAAAATCCGCAATCGAATACAAAACATCATGATCAACAATGTAAGCTTTTTTTCTCTTCACTAATTGATCAACCATTTCAATGATGTCATCCATATGATCAGTCACTTTTGGATTCAATTCATGGGGCCGTAAACCCAGCGATTGAAAATCCTGTATGTATTCTTGAATATATTTTTCAGAGATTTCACTTGAAGAAACTTTTTCATCCTTTGCGCGATTGATAATTTTATCATCCACATCTGTAAAATTCAGTGCATAAGTGACATGATATCCGATTTCTTCGAGCCAATTGCGAAGCAAATTAAAAACCACTGGACCACGAAAATTACCGACATGTAAATAATCATAAACTGTGGGACCACAGACGTACATGGTCACCAGAGGCGCTTTTTTTGGTTTAAACTCTTCTTTTTTTCGAGTCAGGGAATTGTAAACTAAAAAACTCACAAAATATTTCCTTATATTTTATTCAAATTTAGAACATGAGCCAAAGCATTTTCCCCACGGGATATTAATGAAGAAACCTTGATCAAAGGAACCAAGATTTTCAGTTCTGTTCCATGCGGCTTTCCAATCACTGCAACTCGAACCGACATAAACAAAAACTTTCCCTTGGCTCCTGTTTTATTTTTCACGTCGTCTTGAAGCTTTAAAAACTCTTCTTCGGATAAATACTTTTTATTTGATGTTTTTAACAGTCCAATCCATTCAGTAAACACATTCTTGGTACTTTCCCAAGCCAAAGCCTCAGCAGATTCCTCAGTAATCTTAAACTTTTCATCTGACAGAGTCTTATACAGTGGCACAGCATCTGATAAAATCTCCATGGAAGTTTTAAAGATCTCAACACTTCGTTCCTGCCATATTCTAACCTCGTCAGCAGTCATACCTGAATGATCGAATTTTAAACCTGCATCATTTAAGTGTGGTTGAATGGCATTCCACAAATCAGCATTGGACATCTTACGCAGATAAACTGAATTCATCCATTTTAATTTCTGACGGTCAAAAACTGCCCCTGCAGGATTCAATCTTGAAGTTTCAAAT
>JBKCTJ010000294.1:0-1486 GCA_046318875.1 Pseudobdellovibrionaceae bacterium
CTTCAGCCCCGAGCAAATGGCGAAACAAAAAACTGATTAATACTTCGATTAGTAAAACAATTAAACTTCTGTTTATTTTCTTTGGAGAGGAAACGTATCCTCGCTCCAGTCAAATGTACTTTTACCAAATCCAATTTGGCGCCAGACATAAGTGTTCAATCGTTTATCAAATTCCAACTTTAATTCAGTTTTTTCACAATCTTTAGGATTTATATTAAACGTGTGTTCAAATTTGCACTGATCTTGCGATCCTGAATAATCAATGATTGATATTCCTTGTTCCAAAAAATTGGTCACGTGAAATGAGAAGTCAGTTTTTTGAGATAATTTTTCAGACTCATACATGCCTTCATAGGCTTTCCCATCTGGTTTGTATGTTGTCGTAAGCTCCCAAGGTCCGTCCTGATATTCGCGCATGTGTTTTAAACTTATTTTTTGGCAACTTTCTTGGCGAACCACAATTTTTCCATTCCACGGGTGTTTTACAAAAGTATACTCACCTGAAAGATTGGGACAGGCGTTTGCATTGCTCATGAGAGCAAATATGATTCCGGCAAAAATTAACTTCATGTGATTCTCCTTGAAAAATAAATTGCATCACGGATCGCTCTTAAGTTTCAAGCCCATTTATATGATGCTATTAATTTTTGCGTAATCATTAAAAACATGGCTAAAAGTGAGTATTTTATCATAATTTTCCATTTTTATCTTTGAAGTTTTAGTCATGGAGATAGGGCTGTGCAAGATGTATGTTGTGCTAGATCTTGTGAATAGATCGACTTCAAGAAAAAGTATTGGTTTAAAAGTATTTCGGTATCGTTGAACCAGTAAACAAATATTTGTTTTTTCTGGGCCGAATCATACAGCTCGATTCTTTATATTTTTGAAGTTCGGATGGCACAATTGCAAAACCAAATCGCTCATAAAATTTCGGTGAAATGTCAGCATATAAAAAATATGTTGGCATATCTAAAACAACATCAAGGTCATCAATAACTTTCTTTATGAGAGTTGATGCATAACCACGTTTTCTGAAATGAATTGGTGTTGCGATGGAGCCGATCCCGATTTCATTCAATCCTAGGTTGTAAGTTATCAAAGAGCAAACCAGTTGATCACTAGATTCCAGGACATACCAAGTTCCACTTTTGTATTTTAGTGAAGCTCTGCATCCAGCAAGATATTCTGCTTGGGTTGATCCGTCTGACCAAACATCAAAACCCATCATGTATATTTGATCCATTTCGTCTGACGTAGCTTTTCGAGCAATGACATTCATATTCGGCAGTATACAACCGGGACATACTTTGTGCGATTGTGTTTATTAAGCGAGTAGGAGGTGTTGATCAGAATCATGGAAGAATTTGTGCGGCTATTGTGTGACTGTCTTTCTTATGACCCCTAGTTATACACATCTTTTCTGTGGGCAACTTTCAGAATAAACACAATGAGCTCGCCGTCAGATATTCGATACACGACTCGGTAC
>JBKCTJ010000295.1:0-6999 GCA_046318875.1 Pseudobdellovibrionaceae bacterium
AAGCAAAAGCAGCTTATTGCTGAATTTATCGAAAATCCAAATTCATACAAAGAAAAAGCAGTTAAAACATCATCGATAGCTCATCAAGATGGTTCTACTGAACGCTGGCGTGTTGAGTTGAGTCACCATTTTTTTGTGTTCGTCGACTGTAGTATTCCTGGGCCGTGGTCAAGTTCGTCTGAAGCAAGCTTCAAAGCCTCTTCACTTAACTGCATTCTGGACTGATTTGTCCAAATGGCAGAAATTCTCAAATTCACATCTTTTAATTCTTGTTGGATCCGCTGAAATTCGGCGGCGTTTCCCTTGTTATTCACATCACTCTGTTTTGCCAAGATTGCTGCAAGTTCATCAAAATACCCTTGGGTCTTTAGGGCAATCTCAAGTTCTGCAAAAACCTTTTCCTCAAGTTCATCGGCGCTGAGTCTGGGTCTGATCACTTTAAAATCTTATTCGTCCCGATAAAGAATACTTGAAATTGATTTTACCAAAATAATTTTTTCGGGATCGTCGCAAATTTGAGCTTGGAAATCACTCGATTGGGGACAGCTTCTTGAAACGCTGATGTGCGCCGCAAGTCGGTATGTCATTCTGGATGAAATTTTACAACATTTAAAGAAATCTCAAGTCAGAAAAAGCTTTTTTCCAAGGTAACAACAGGTGCGCTTCTAGCGAAAAAAAGAATGGATGACAGCCATTGGTGTGGCGATTCGATCTAATGGTTTTTTTTGCTGAGAGTAGATGGTGATACAAATCATGATGGCCAAAATGATAAAGAACCAATTTCTAGGCGAGAAGTAGAATAAATTTTCTTGGTTTTCATCTTTGCATTTGGTCATCACTTGTTGGGTCATTTCTTTTCATTGGTTGCACCATTGTTTTTATCGTGGGTTGCACGAAGGATGTTTTATTCAACAGCTCCCTTGGGCGACCTGGTTGTTTTGATGAAGGCCCAATAATACTGAATTCCACTCCAAATAGATAGTGCAACGCCGAACCAAAGGATAAAGTATCCAATTTTTTCAATATCAACGGAAAGTCGCAGATAATCCAAAGCGATATGCTGGATCCTGAACCAATCGGTTAAAATCGCGTAAAGCTGATTCCCTAAAATCATCATCGGAATCCCAATCATTTGAACTGTGGTTTTCAATTTTCCCGACTGACCTGCAGAAATCACCATTTGATCTGAAGCCGCCACGGATCGCAAGCCAGCAATGTAATTGTCCCGCCCGAAAATAATGATCGCCATCCAAGGGTCGATTTTTTGCTGATAAGTGAGAATCGTCAGAACACTGGTCACCAGAATTTTATCCGCAACAGGGTCCATAAATTTCCCCATATTGCTGACCACATTCCATTTTCTTGCATAATACCCATCGTAGTAATCGGAAATGGAAGCCAAAATAAAACCAGCAACACAAAAAACCTGCCAATGCAGGGATTCTTGCAGCATTGCATATAATATGGGCACTGTGATCACAATGCGTGAGTATGTGATCCACATGGGCAGATTTTTTTTCCAGTAACTTATTTCTGACATCTGTTGATGAATCTAGAAGAGGACAAATCATTCGACAAACCTTTTTTTCAAAAGTAGGTATTTGGGTGAATGTCTCAACTTGCATGCACACATTTGGTTCAATTTTATGAAACCGATCAAATGACGATCGTTCATCACAGCAATTATCTTCGGTTTATGGAAGAGGCTCGAGTCGCTTGGGCTAAAGAAAAAGGTCTGATCGACTATCAAAAAATTGAATCAGCATCTCATTTTGCCGTGCTGGAGAGCCGAGTGAAACATGTGAAGCCTGCTTTTTTCGGAGATCACTTGAGGATATTTGTCCAAGTTCAGAGAAAAACAAACCGAGTGTTCTTCCAATACCGCATACAAAACCAAAAAGATGAAGTTGTTGCACTGGGCGAGACAATTCATGTTTCCTTGGGGTTGGATTTAAAAGTAAAACGATTACCAGCAAATTTTATCGAATTGATAGGAAGGCATCCATGGACAGAAACCTGGCTCTAGAATTTGTTCGAATTACCGAGGCAGCGGCCTTAGCATCAGCAGCATGGATGGGACGCGGAGATGAAAAAGCTGCAGACCAAGCAGCTGTAGATGCCATGCGGAATGCTTTTGATTCAGTTCATATCGATGGAACTGTGGTGATTGGTGAAGGCGAACGGGATGAAGCACCGATGTTGTACATCGGCGAGAAAGTCGGTAAAAAAACGCCCCAAAGTCCACAAGTTGATATTGCCTTAGATCCCCTTGAAGGCACAACGATTTGTGCAAGCGGCGGAGTTGGTGCCATTGCCGTCATCGCTGTTGCTGAAAAAGGGGGTTTCTTGCATGCCCCTGATACTTATATGACTAAAATTGCCTGTGGTCCTGAAGCTGCTGGAAAAATTGATTTAGATTCAACTCCAGAAGAAAATGTTGCACGAGTGGCCGAAGCCTTAAAAAAAGCTGTCACTGACTTGACTGTTGTGATTTTGGATCGACCCCGACATGCAGATTTAATTGCCCGGGTTCGAAAAACAGGGGCAAGAATTCAATTGATCGGAGACGGGGATGTTTCCGCTGCTGTTTCCACAGCAATTCCTGAGAGCGGAATTGATTTATTGATGGGAATTGGTGGGGCACCGGAAGGGGTTATATCCGCTGCAGCTTTGAAATGTTTGGGCGGTGATTTTCAAGGAAGACTTGAATTTCGAAATGATCAGGAAAAACAGCGAGCAGTTCAAATGGGAATCACCAACTTAAACCAAAAGTTTCAATTATTAGATCTTGCTCGAGGGTCCGTGATTTTTTGTGCGACGGGGGTCACTGATGGCCCTTTTTTAAAAGGTGTGAAAACACTTCCGGGACGCAGGGCTAAAACAAATTCGATTGTGATGCGTTCAAGCACTGGCACTGTTCGTCATATTGAGGCTTTTCACAATTTAGCGATGAAGCCAATGCTGGTGATTTAAAGAGGATTTAACTGATGACTGGGCAAAAGACCCTGAAATGTTTCCAGTGCGGTCACACAGTTCCTGTTCTGGGAATTGTGGGGCGCCGTGAAGACTGCTCGAAATGCAGAGCGGATATGCATGTGTGTAAAAATTGTGAATTTTATGATCCAAAAGCCTACAACGAATGTAAGGAGCCCCAAGCTGACCGTGTTGTGGAAAAAGAACGGGCCAATTTTTGTGATTATTTTTCTCCGAGGAGTGGAGTTGGAAATCAGGATAAAGCTGCGGAACTGCTTGCGGCAGCTGAAGCCTTGTTTAAGAAATAAATTGCTCCATTGACAATCCAGGTGCTTAGTCTTCAGAATTAAGCATGGCATCAGCGACGACAACAGACGTTTTTAATTGCACTCAAGAAGAATTCTTTAAAATCATTTCAGATTATGAAAAATACCCTGAATTTTTGTCTGAAGTGAAAAAATGTGAAGTCATTAAATCTGATGGAAACATTAAAATTGTCGAATTCAGTGTCTCCATGATTAAAAGCTTCAAATACCAAATGAAAATTATTGAAACTGCTCCGACTTCGATGACCTGGTCCTTTGTTTCAGGGGATATTTTTAAAACATCGACGGGGTCGTGGGCTTTAAAGCCTCCAGATGACAACAATGCTGCCAAGACAAAAGCGACCTACTCGGTGGATGCTACTTTTAATCTGTTTGTTCCTGGGCCGATTTCCAATGCTTTGGTGAGTGTGAATTTGCCAAATATGGTCAAAGCATACCATCAGCGAATTAAAAAAATTTACAACAAATAGAGCAAAAGTTTTTGTTCAAGATGCCTTTTTTCAAGGGAGCTCAAGATGGATCAAGACAACAAAAAAGATCCCGGAAAATCAGATCCACTGTCTGATGTGAAAAGTCTCTTCGGTGACACCATCAAAAAAGTCATCACTTCAGGAGTCACGGGAGCCTTTATGACAGAGGAAGCTCTGCGTGGGTACTTGAGCGATTTGAAATTGCCCAAGGAATTGTTAAACCTGATCTTGCAGAGTGCGCAGAAATCCAAAGACGAAATCACCCAGCGGGTTTCTAAAGAAATGATTTCGATGATCCAAAAAATTGATTTAACAAAAGAAATTGGTCGCTTTGCCGAAAGCCATAAATTTCGTATCTCCGCAGAGATCGAGTTCATCAAAAAAGACATAGAAAAGAAATCCTCTGAAAAAGAGTGAAGGTCGTCTCTGTGAGTTAACACTCAAGGCCTGGGCATATTGCAAGGTTTGGAAATAGTCCGAGACAATTCAATCAATCCGCATTACACCTAAGGTCACCAAAAAAGGAAGACTTTGTGCGAAAATTATTGGGTGATAAACTTCAGACTCCGATGAAAAAAAATGGCCTTTCAGATGATGAAAAAATCAGTCAAATTGAGGCTCATTTTCGTGGGATCATGGAAATCCTTGAACTTGATCTGACGGATGACTCACTGAAAGACACTCCGAAGCGAGTGGCAAAGATGTACGTCAAGGAAATTTTTGCGGGCTTAAATGTCGCCAATTTCCCAAAAATGACAACCATTGAAAATTCAATGAATTACGATCAAATGATTGTGATCAAAAAAATTAAAAGCACTTCCACTTGTGAACATCATTTTATCACCATTGATGGCTATGCGACGGTGGCCTATATTCCTCGTAAAAAAGTCATCGGACTGTCAAAGGTGAATCGAATTGTGAAGTTTTTTTCCCAACGTCCCCAAGTCCAGGAACGCCTGACCAAGCAAGTCGTTGATGCTTTACAAAGAATCCTTGATACCCCAGATGTAGCCGTCTTCATCGAAGCAAAACATTTTTGCGTCGCTGCCAGGGGTATTGAAGATACGAACAGCACAACAGTGACCACGGATTTGCGCGGAGCTTTTAGGAACGATTCAAAAACTAGGGAAGAATTTTTAACTCAATGTCGGCATTAGGCAAAGCAGACTTCATCACCCTGAACCCCGCAACTCAGAAACCTGTTCAGAAGTATTCTTACCTTTCTTGGGCTGATGTTGAAAAAGTTGTGTTTGTGTCTGATCGTTGTTACCGAGATTTTACTTTGCATTCTCAAGTTCAAACTCGATGTGAATGGATCGGAAACATCGGTCAAAAATTATCTGATCGTCAAAAAGAGTTTTCAGAACGGATCAGTCTTGAGATGGGTAAGCCCATCCCCGAGGCTTTGGCGGAAATAACAAAGTGTGCTTCACTCTGTCAGTATTTTTCTAAAAATGCGGAGCTTTGGCTTCAGGAACAAAAAGTTTCTGATCAGTACAAAATCCGCAGGCATCCCTACGGAGTTGTTTTGGGAATTATGCCATGGAATTATCCATTTTGGCAGGTTTTCAGATTTGCGATTCCAGCCCTTCTCTCGGGAAACACAGTTTTGTTAAAACATGCTGATCAAGTTTCTGGTTGCAGTCAGTTATTGCAAGAGCTTTTTCAATCCTGTTTGCCACAAAAAGAAATATTTCAAAGCCTTATCGTAAACCATGAAGTTGCCGAAAAGATCATTCAACATCCCTCAGTGCGAATGGTCAGCTTCACTGGCAGCACCAAAGCAGGGGCAAAGATTGCCAGTCTGTGCGGAGCTTCACTGAAAAAGTGCATTCTAGAATTGGGTGGCAATGATCCCTATGTGATTACGGAATCTGCCGATGTCTTGATGGCCGCAAAGGCCTGTGCCCAAGGGCGATTGCTTAATAATGGACAAAGCTGTGTCGCAGCTAAAAGATTTTTAATTCATTCAAAGGTTTTCGAATCTTTTACAAAATTGTTTCAAAATGAATTTTCAAAACTTGAAATCGGTGACCCATCAAAAGGCAATTATGACTTAGGCCCTTTGTCTGAAAAACGATTTGTTGTGGATCTAGAAAATCACTGTGCAGAGTTAGAAAAGCGTGGATTTAAAAAAATGTTTCAACACCCCGGATTTGAACACTCTGGATTTCAAGACGTCACTGTTGGTCAAGGAAACTTTTTTGCGCCTCGTATTTATCAAGGGAATCACTCCAACGAATTTTATGATGAAGAAATCTTTGGCCCCATCGCCATTTGCTATGTTTATAACAGATGGGATGATGTCTTGAATTTTATCACGGCTTCCAAATATGGATTGGGTTCAGCGATCTTTTCTACAGATCAAACTGAAATTGACAATTTTATTTTTTCTTCCGAAGCTGGTTTTGTCGGGGTGAATACAGCTGTCAAATCAGCGGTTGAAGTGCCATTTGGTGGTTTTAAACAATCCGGTTTCGGGCGTGAATTGGGGCAAATTGGATTTCATGAGTTTACGCAAACAAAAACAGTTTTCACAGCAACAAAATAAAAAAACTTGGTCCAAAACTCATCACGAGCTTTTTCAAAAAGTTTCAGGGCAGGGACTGTTAAGGAAAAAAGTTCTATTGATGGTTTCAGGCGGTGCGGATTCCATGGCTGCCTTGAGGCTTTGGTCTGAAGTTTTTCCTGAAAGGTCGAAATTCGCAGTTTTTCATTTTCATCATGGCTCTGGCCCTCAGGTCAAATTTCGCAACCAGGCAGCCTCTTTTCTGAAAAAAATATGTGCAGCACATGAAATTGACTTTTTTTTAAGCGAAAATATTCTGCAGGATCTCAAAACCGAAGCGGCCTTTAGAAAATCCAGGTACCTCGCTGCTCGAAAAATCATGGCTGAGCATGGTTTTGAATTTCTTGTAACAGCGCACCATGCGAATGATTTGCTCGAAACAAGGCTGATTCGACTCATTCGTGGGACAAGTGGTGAAGGTTTAATTGCAATTCCCGAGCTTAAAAAAGATCTATTCAGGCCCTGGCTTCAAACCTCACAAAAAAAATTGAGGCAAGTTTTGCTCTCATCCCCTCGGTGGAGTTTTATCGAAGATCCAACAAATTCTGATTCCAGAGCAAATTTAAGAAATTGGATTCGTCAAGAATGGTTGGCTCAACTGGAAACTATTCGACCTGGGGGCTCTTTTCGACTCGCAGCAAGTTTAGAATCGCTTTTGTCC
>JBKCTJ010000296.1:0-9654 GCA_046318875.1 Pseudobdellovibrionaceae bacterium
TCGAAAACATCTCCCGTTGTAAGAAACTTTTTATGAAAATACTTCAATACAGTGTTTTTTTTCAACAGAAATGACGAATTAAAATAAGGTTTCCCTTTTTTGTTTTTATTGATTGTTATTGCTCCAATGATGACGTGAATATCTGTAGGGATCAGTTTGATGAATTTTTTAATTTGAAGCAATTGAGTTTCAACAAGTTCCTGTCGCTCGAGTAAATCAAAAGGATGATAACCAAAAACGCTGCATTCTGGAAAAATCACTAAATCTGATTTTTTTTCCACAGCCAATTGAACTTGATCAAGCATCTTTTCAAGGTTTCCCTTAAAGTCGCAGATTGTAGGATTCATTTGTGCAATTGAAATTCTCAAGATTTCATGATTTCAGTAAAAATCTATTTCAGAGTCAACAACTCTGATGGTCTTTCTGAATTCCCAGATTCTGAAGGCATCTTAGTGGTGTCTTCAGTAATGAGCATTCGGCCGGAAAAGCCATCTTTGTAACCGTGATAAAAGCTGATTTTTGTTTCTGGATATTTCCAACAAAAATAACCAGTGCCATTGTCAAAATCAGCAATCCATAAACCTTGTGCTTGCACGCCCAGGCGCTCAACTTTGGATTGCCATTTTTCAACGATTTGCTGCATTTTGATTTCAAGTTCCGCTGCGCGCTTGGGCTGGTATTGTTGAAATGCTTTAATTTGATTTAACACAATCTTTGATTCCGAATAGCTTTCTTCGGTTAAGTGATAGATCAAAGGCAGCAAATCATTTGCTTCGCCCAAAGTAAAAACACGTTTCGCCTGTTGGCCAATTTCAATTACTTTATTCACTCTTATCCACCCATGAAGAGCCAGCTTTATTTCGCGGTTCAGCACTAGAATCAATCATTAAATCGGCTTTTGTAAAAATGGGAAAAATAATTAATATTGCCACATAGCTACTCAAAAATTCACGATTTCCGTGAACTTCGACTAAACTGTGAAAACAATCCACCAAGAAAGATTAATACAAACAGAATCAGAATTGAAATAATGATCCATCGGATCATGTTTCCAAAACTGAATTCATCAGCTGATTCGCTTGCGAGAGTCCGCTTTGGTGGTGGCTCCACAGTGTATTTTTTATTGTTTTTCTGAACTTGTGTTCCCTCGGAAGAGCGAGGAGTCGCGCGTCGACTTTGCGCCTTTTCTAGCTCCAGAGCTTCGCTTTCAGTCAAAAAATAGCGAGAGACACGATCTCTGCGAGTGGCAAAGCTTTGCGGTCTTGAACTGCTGCCCGAAGCTCTAAAAAAACTGCCGCTGCCATCTTCGTTTAAATCAATGACGACGGTTTTGGAATCTGCCGGATTTGATTCTATTCCTGATCCATCATTGCGAGCGCCGCGCCTGCCGCCTCCGCCACGGCCGCCACTGCCACCTGAACGGTTTGCTTGACTGATTTCAGCTTGGCTACCTTTATCTCGCCGATCGGCGTCGGTACGATTGGCGTTTCGCTCACTGTCACTCAATGGCGGTCGTCCGTCGGCTAACGTAGCAGGTTGGAAACGGACGTTGCATTCTCCTCCGGTAGTACTTTCACCACCAAGGCTTGGCAGTTCACCAAATTCCAATAAACACTGAACATAGGCCCCCATGTAGCCATTTAAAAAACGGGACATTGGGCTTGAAAAAGCAAGCGTCACCAGGCGCACAAGGGCCACCAGCACGACCAACATCAAAACGTATTCAATGAGGGCTGCCCCCCTTTGATTTCGTCTCGAAGAAAAAAAAGAAAATTGTCCTGATCTTTGAGTCATGTCACCATAAACCTATGAAGTTATCGGGTATTTTCAGCGTTTATGTGATGAATCTGTTGCTCATTCCTTCTTTTTTTATCTACATAGCCAAGGCTCAAGCCGGTCAAACCGGGGTTTATGAAGACACTGAACTGGACCAAGATCAAAGCTTCGCACCCTTGGATGAAAATGCTGATGAAGAGTCTCAATCTGAGTCACTGCTTCCCACAACAAAAACTCCACATAAATCCAAGACAAAGCAGACATCGAAAGACTCTTCAACAGACCTATCCCAGAAAAAACCTTTGCCATCAAAACCCAGTGATCATCCCGAAGTCCGACTCGCATATGCTGCGGTAAAAATGAAGAAATACGAAGAAGCAGATAGGCTCTTTTGGAAAAATATCGAAAACTTATCCTTAAGTGATATGAAAATGATGATGTATTCTTCGGATAAAATTGGAAAAACTGCCGATGCGATCAAAGCGGCAAAGCTGATTTTGGGCCGAGTGGGAAACGATCCTGACGCCTACACGATGATTGGCAAGTCACATGCTGAAAAAACTATTCAAAAAGACTCTGAAAAAATAGCCATCGAGAATTTAAAAAAAGCTATTGAAATAAGTCCAAAATTTGAGCCAGCGTATTTGGCACTGGCGGCATTTTATGAAAAAAAGATAAGAGTTCTTGATAAGCGAATGCAGAACAAGAAAAAGAACTACTACGAGCTACGACTTCTTTATCAAGAAATGGCAGAAAAATTTCCAAAAAAGCCGCAGTACCAAGCCCAGGTTTGTAAAATTGATGCCTTAGACGAACAGCTTGACCATGCCAAAGACTCCTGTCGAAAAGCAATGATTGGAAATCCTAAAGACCCAACAGGATATGTTTATATGGGTATTGCCCACCAAAAGGCCAAGGAAAATGACGAAGCAAAGCGGCTTCTCTCGGGTGCAGTGAAAAGATTCAAGCGTTCTGATTTAGCGAACCTCTCCTGGGCAAATTTTTTAGAATCTCAGGGGAACGTTGTAGATGCTTATAGTTATTTTAAAACTGTAACAGAAATAAATCCTGAAACTGCAGATGGTTGGTCTGGATTGGCAAGGACGGGTATGCAGCTATCTAAAGAAGATGAAAGCATGCAAGCATTTCGTAAAGCTTGTTCTTTAAATCCGCAGCAAGCTGGAATAGATTTACGAAAGTCCTTGGGTTACGCTAAAAAATTGCGCGGTCAGCTCGAGCTTTTAGAAGAATCATGCCGTTAAAGTTCGAAGTAGCTGCGCAGATCAGGATGTGGGTTCTCAATAACTTTCCACTTGAGTTGTTCTGAAAAAATTCCCTTGAGTTTCAACTGAAGATTTAAAGTCCAATTTTCATTGGTGATTGAAAAAAACCCAAAACAATGGCTGGGCTCTGTTTTTGGTGATCGAAGATCTAAAACAATAAAACCTTCGTTTTTCAAATGCATTGAAACTTCAAATAAATCTCCAAGAAAAGGCCCTTCTACAATCAACAAATGATCTTTGATAGTGCCTTGTCTGATACTCAAATAAGTTTCCATAATTTCGGTATCAACTTCACACAGCTTAATGCTGAGCTGATTTTGAGGTGCGGCTTCATTTTGAATATCGGACTCATCATCTTTAGAGAAAATTTCAGACTTCACTTGGATCAAAAACTCAAACAAATCTTTCTTACGGCCTTCGATGATAAGATGCCCCTTTGTGCCCAAGGGTGAAATTTCCAAAGCTTGCAAGTCAGCCGCAGATGCAAGCTGAAAAACCTCGTAAGCTTGTCCAAGACTTGGAGTTTGAAGAATAGCTAAACTTAAAATGTAATTTCCCCTCTGGTCCTGAGTTGTCTGAGCTGGCTGATTATGTTGATCGACGGATTTCAAACAATTTCTCCAACTAAATCATAATCGTGGGCGTCTGTAATTTTAACTTTCACGATATCGCCTTTTTGTGCTTCACCGGCGTTGATTAAAACTACACCGTCAATATCTGGTGCTTGCAAGCTTGTACGACCTTGCAAAAGCAAATCAGTTTCTTCACTGTAGCCTTCAACGATAACGTCAAATGTCTTTCCAATCATTTTTTGATGCTTGAATTGTGAAATTCCCTGTTGCATGGACATCAAGGCATCGAAGCGCTCTTGTTTAACATCATCTTCTACTTGGTCTGTCATTTTTCCGCCCGGAGTATTTTCTTCAGGTGAATATTGAAAGCAACCAACACGGTCAAACTCTTGTTCACGAACAAACTGCAATAGCTCTGCAAAAGCAGCATCTGTTTCACCAGGGAATCCAACGATAAATTGAGTACGAATCACTGAGTCTGGCAGTTCCCTGCGAATCATTTTTAAAACACCTTCGACTTCATCGCGAGTCATTTTGCGATTCATCTTCTTCAAGACATCGTTATTAATGTGCTGGAGCGGCATATCGAAATAGCGCACCAGTTTCGGATTTGATTTCATCAAGGCGATCATTTCAGGTGTGATTCCATCTGGATACAAGTACAAAAGTCGAATCCATTGAATTCCCGAAAC
Organism: Pseudobdellovibrionaceae bacterium; assembly: GCA_046318875.1. Classification (GTDB taxonomy): domain Bacteria; phylum Bdellovibrionota; class Bdellovibrionia; order Bdellovibrionales; family Bdellovibrionaceae; genus JBKCTJ01. Next base: position 4,324 of record JBKCTJ010000296.1, read on the forward strand.
TTCGCAAAGCGCTTTTAATAATTCAACCGGAGATTCTTTGGCCGTGGGATCTTTTTTGCGCAGATCCCAACCGTAATCAGTAAAATCGTGAGAAATAATAATCAATTCTTTCACGCCACCTGCAGCGAGCAACTGAGCTTCACTGACGACGTTTGCAATTGTGCGTGATTGCAAGTTTCCTCGAATTAAAGGGATAGCACAAAACGAACATCGCTTCATACAGCCTTCGGAAATTTTTAAATAAGCTCGATGCTTTGGTTGAGAATTCACCCGTGGAGTAGTCTGTTCTTGCAAGTATGTCGGTAAGTGGAAAAAAGTTTTTTTAAGATCACCTTGATCATTTTTTTTCAGAATATCAGAAATGTTTTGAAATTCGCCCGATCCAATAAATAGATCTGCTTCAGGTAATCCGACAACAAGTTCGTCTTTGTATCTTTGGGTCAAGCATCCTGCAACAACAACCCTTTGTATTTTTCCCGAATTTTTAAGTTCAACCATCTCCAAAATCTTTTGAATGGATTCGGCTTTGGAATCTTCAATGAAGCCACAAGTATTCACGACAACTGTATGGGCACCTTCAGCGTCATTGGCAACTTGATAACCTGATTGCATTAAGGTTCCTGCCATGATTTCGGAATCCACTAAGTTTTTTGGACAACCAAGGCTTACGAAATGAACCGATTTTTGTTTAGTAATTTGTTCGATATTTTTATTCATATGTTTCGATTACAATTCTGTAATCTTGTCTCCTGGTTTTACTTTGTATTTAAAATAAGACGAATTGGCTTTCTTCATTTTTTCAATTTTATGAAATTCGATGGTGGTTTTGTTATCATTCTCGCTATAGGACAACTGTTCTAGATCTTTCGTTACAGAGTTATATGTCACAACAATATCACTGACTGGAATGTCCTTTGCTTTGGGCTTTAAAGAAATAACGATTGCGTTTTCAGTTGAACTTTTTTCCTCGAGATCGAATTTCTTCTTCAAAGATTTTGGATTGAACAAAATGGTCGTCAAAGTCTGAGATTTCGCATCTTTGGACAGCTTTGTCTTTGTGATAAATTGATTTTCAATCACCCACAAAGCTTTGCCGTCAAAAAGCAAAGTCGATATCTCAGGAGTTTTCGTATCCCATCGAAATTTACCTTGGGATAAAAAGATTTCGCCAGTGTAATTTGTCTTTTTTCCTACAAGTAAAGATTCAACAATTTTTGTCGAAGTGATCTTGGTCATAGGCGAAGAGGTCAATGAAACCAAGGTTTTAATCAATTGATCTTGCGAGGAAATCAAGGTCTTGGCCGCGGTCGCGTGAAATCCCATAGTCAAGCAGAGACAAAAGATAAAAAAACTTTTTAGCATTTGCATAGTTAAATTCTGTATAAACATCGCTTAGGTGGCTACCATATTTCCAAATCTGCAGCAATCAATTCGACTTGAAAGCCATGGGATCTGGGTAAAATAAATAGGATTTATGAAATTTTCTCTAAATGACGCTTAAGCCAGGAAACCACGAGAAAAGATTGTGGCCGCTGCAGCAGGTGATTGGCTTCCGCACTGCAGATTGATATTGAGGCTTTAGTCGGAGCGACAAGATGCGCAAACCGCAGTATTTTGGAGGTTTTATGGAAGAACTCCTTGCTCCCAAGAGCTCATAAGTGTTCCGTCTTTTCACAACACGAGCTTGACCAGAATTTGTATATATGGTCTATCTAACACATATGACCTCTTCTCGTGGCAAAGCAATTTTACTTTTTCACTCTAAGATTCAAGTCATTCACGGTATCTGCGAAGAAGTCGCTATTGCTGAGTTGAAAGTCTGGAAAATTCAAAAAACTATGCACTACCCACAGGGACTCAAGTTCTCTTTATTTTTGGTATGGAAGGAGTCTGGAGGAGTGATTGTTGGATTTGATAATCATAAACCAAAGGGACCCCATTTGCACAAACTAAACCGGGAAGAGTCCTATGAATTTAAGGATATCGACCAACTCATTGAAGACTTTTGGAGTTTAGTTCGTATGGAAGGATTTTTAGTATGAAAAAGAAACACGCGAAAATTGTTATTAAAACAATTGAAAATACAAAACGTGAATGGAAAGAAGCCCTCAAGGGTAAGAAAAAGAACGTCCAAAAAGAGGATGAGATTGTTTTTACGAGTTTGGAAGCCGTGGCGCGCATCTTTTCAAAGGGGCGAATGGAAATTCTTCGCGCAGTTATTCAGCAACAACCGAAGTCCATTTATGAGTTAGCGAAACTAATGGGGCGCGATTTCAAAAACGTCTATATGGATGTAAAGCTCCTTGCTGATATCGGTCTTCTTGATCTTAAGGAGGCTGGAACTAGTCGCAATGGGCTCATTCCACTCGCCAAATTTTCAGGTATTGATTTGGATTGGGCAGCCTAAATCGATTTATGAAATTTTCTCTAAATGACGCTTAAGCCAGGAAACCACGAGAAAAGATTGTGGCCGCTGCAGCAGGTGAAAAGCCCCCTGACTTGTTGCACCTGTTGTCACAATGTCATCCACAAAGAGCCAATGTGTTTTTGGCTGAGTTCTATGTCTTATCCAAACCTCAGGGTCTCGGATTTCATAATTGCTGGATGAAATTTGGCGCATCAAGGGCCCAAGATTTTTCTGCTGATCTCCCGCTGAGGCCAAAAAGAAAAAGGGCAGATGTTGTGCGGATAACATTTCTGCCAAGTGATGGGCATACCAATAAGAATGATCTTTTTTTTGGGAGGGATCCACAATGACCAATGAAGATCCCATTCCTATTTTTTTAAATTGGCCTTGAGTGCATAAGGCTTCCGCTGTCATCTCTGCTAATGAACGCCATTTTTGGGGGAGATTTCCTTTGAAATGGCGCGCCCAGTGGGACATCCAAGCCTGTCTACGATTCGTCCAATCGACCATCCAAAAATATGCCGGTCTTTCTATAACATGAGTGGGATTTAAGATGGCCGGCAAACAGATCGGACAAAGTCCAACGTGAATCTTTGCAAAAGCTCCGCAAGAAAAGCAAGTATCTGGGAAAAACATCAAACAGCTAGATGAAATTTCTGGTCCACAGTGCAATCGCAATCATCAGTGCGGGATCTCAAAAGTGATCCGAAATCGGCCCAGTCGCGTTCCTTCGATCCCTTGGAAGAGGTCTTCATGATCTGTACTCTTGCGAAAAAATCCATAAAACAAGCAACAAGGGCTCATTCGTTGTGATAGGGAAGATTGTTCTGAATGGCAAGAGCTCTATAAATTTGCTCTGCCATAACCACTTCAGCCAGCCAGTGATTTAAAGTCAAAGACGACAAAGAAAGCATCAGGTTTGCTTTCCCCTTGATTTCATCGGAAAATCCATAGGGACCGCCGATCATAAACAAAATTCGCTTGCAGCCGCTTGATAAAATGGATTCTAATTTTTTAGAAAAAACCAAACTTGTGAAAACTTTGCCTTTTTCATCGCAGATAACTAAAAAATCAGTTGGTTTGATGTAGCTCAACAGAATATCGGAATCAGCAACTCTCTTTTCAGCTGAGACTTTGCGGTGACCTTTATTTGGTTTGAGATGGACCACTTCAAAATCCATCAAATAAGAAATTTTCTTTTTATAAACAGAAATTGCTTCTGTGAACCAAAGCTCACTGGCAGATGAAACAGAAACAATTTCAATCTTCATACGATATTAAAATACGCCTTCTTCGAGGATTATTTTCGAGCTTGTTTTGCAATCATTGCTTCGTCTTGCAAATTTAAGTTTTTTGCATTTTTCCATAATTCTTCAAGGCTGTATTCTTGTCGAACGTAATCGTAAAACAAATGAATCATGAGTGAGCCATAATCCAAAACAACCCAGCGGCCTTCTTCAACACCTTCAATATGATAAGGTGATAATTGGTATTCATCTTTCACTGCGCGGACCAGGTTTTCTGCCATGGATGATGCGTGTTTAGTGCTGTTTCCGGAGCCAATGATGACAAACTCAGTAGTGCTAGAAATGGATGAAATATCGTAACCCATTGGTTGAATAACTTTTTTATCAAATAAAATTTGCGAACAAAATTTAACAAAATGCGAAAAGTCAGTGACCTTTTTACCTTGAGATAAATAGATCTTATTTTCTTTGATATAAGTTTCCGTTGCAAGGGGCAGAAACTGATCAGCAGGCCGGTTGGTGCGCAAAGCTTTGCGCAGCTGTGTTGATGAAATATCGACAGCCTTCATGGTCAAAAACTGAAGGCTTTTGCCAGAATTCATTTCAGCGAAATTGAAATCAAATTCTGCGACGTGTTTTTTTAACCATTTTGGTAAAGCTTCTAATTCGTCAGGCAATTCATAGCCTGGTCGGGCGACGACTATGATATTTGCTAAATCAAACAATTCGGAATAATTTTTCCATTGGTCAATCTGTTCAAAAAGATCAGCACCCAGGATTAAATGCAAAGAATCCTTTGGAAACTCTTTGGCTAATTCTTTGAGAGTATCAACAGTGTAGGATTGACCGCCTCTTCTAATTTCTCGATCATCAGCGATGAATTGGCCGCCGAAGCTTTTAATTGCCAATTCTGTCATTTCGAGTCGTTGTTGGGAAGTAGGTCCTTCTAAGGAAATCTTCAAAGGATTTTGGTTTGATGGAATCATGTGGATGACATCCAAACCAAACTTTTTTTGAACTTCGGTCATGACTTGAATATGACCCATATGGGGAGGGTTAAAGCTCCCGCCGAAAATACCGCGTTTCAAGTTGAGCTCCTCTGAATTTTTTGACTGAGTTCTAGAAGTAATTCTTTGATATTTTTTCCCGTGACACCAGAAATGGCGTGGGGTTCATATCCTAAAACTTTTTTAAATCATCTGCTTGCAGAGCATCGATTTTATTCAGCACCACAATCTGTGGCCGTGTTGTCAGCGGGAAAAAGCCCTCTTTTTTCTCGCTGGTTTCATCATACATTTTTAGTTCATGATTGATGTCATTGTAATCTTGGATTGGATCCCGCCCAGACATTCCCGACACATCGACAAGGTGAACAAAGAAACGAGTTCGTTCAATATGTTTTAAAAATTGAATCCCGAGTCCAATGCCAGTGTGTGCGCCTTTGACCAATCCTGGGATATCAGCAACCACAAAGGTGCCCTCATCTGGTGATTTCACAACACCTAGATTTGGAGTCAGTGTTGTAAAAGGATAGTCAGCAATCTTAGGTTTCGCTGCAGAAATTCTAGAGATCAAAGTTGATTTTCCAGCGTTTGGAAATCCAATAATTCCGACGTCTGCTATTAATTTTAATTCAAGAATGATTTCTTTGGCTTCGCCAGGTTCGCCGGGCTGAGC
>JBKCTJ010000297.1:0-4210 GCA_046318875.1 Pseudobdellovibrionaceae bacterium
GATGCTAGCAAAGTGAAACTTTATAAGTATTCTAAAAAAGAAGCTGAAAAAATGTTAGACGAAGCTGGTTGGAAACTTGGTGCTGATGGGATCCGCGCAAAAAATGGCCAAAAGCTATCATTTAACTTCATGACAACTGCAGGAAATAAAACTCGCGAAACGGTTCAAACTTACTTGCAAGAACAGTGGAAAGCAGTCGGATTGGATGTTGTTATCAAGAATGAGCCAGCACGGGTCTTCTTCTCTGAAACAACAAAGAAAAGAAAATTTGATCTTGCGATGTACGCTTGGGTTTCATCTCCTGAAAACAATCCGAGATCAACACTTTCAACTGCTTCAATTCCTTCTTCTAAAAATTCCTACTCTGGACAAAACCAGCCAGGTTGGTCAAATAAGCGCGTGGATGAAATCATCGATGCTATTGATATCGAATTTTCCCATGAAAAACGAATTCAGCTCGCACATGAATTGCAAAAACTTTACACTGAAGATGCTCCAGTCATTCCCTTGTACTACCGCGCTGATGTCAGCGTGATTCCAAGCAAAATGACAGGATTCAAAGTTCCAGGTCACCAATTTTATGAGACCAATATGGTTGAAAACTGGAACTTAGAGAGCGTTCCTTAATTTTTAGAGTCTTCAGTTTCTGATCGAAAATAAATGGAACCAAAAGGGCAAATGAAAATTTGCCCTTTTTTATTTTCAATGCATATTCAGGTTGTTTTGAGTGAATTATCTATAGTATGACTCCCTAGTGCGAACAGCGAAGTTTTTGAACTGATGGGAGTACTGATTTGGGAACGTTTATCCTTCGACGACTCATACAAACTTGTTTTGTGATTGTCGTGCTCAGTTACATTTGTTTTTGGATCATGGCAAAAATGCCGGGAGATCCAGTTGAACTTTTAATTTCAGCTAATCCTCGAATTACTTCTGCGGATATCGAGCGTTTGCGGGGATTATATGGGTTAGATCAACCCACTTACAAACGCTATTGGAACTGGGTTTCCACTCTTGCCCAAGGTGATCTTGGTTATTCAAGAACCTATCGAATTCCTGTTTCTGAATTGATGGGACCCCGTTTAGTAAATACTTTTATTCTTTCCATGCTTGCCCTTGCCACTTCGTTACTCATAGCAATTCCTGTGGGAATTTATTCAGCCCTAAGGCCAGGTTCTAGGTTTGATTACATTGCCAATCTGTTTTCCTTTGCCGGCATTTCCATTCCTTCTTTTTGGCTGGGAATCGTTTTGATTATCATTTTCGCTGTCTGGTTTCGAATACTGCCGGCAGGGGGAACTGAAACTGTGGGCGCTGGAAACCAATCTGGATTTTATTTTTTTAAAGATCGATTGACCTACTTGTTGTTGCCGATCGCAAGCTTAAGCATCCAACAAATTGGAGTCATCGTTCGCTACACTCGAAGCTCGATGCTGGAAGCAATGCGAAATGATTTCATCAGAACTGCAAAAGCCAAGGGCCTGGAACGACAAGTTGTGATTTGGAAACATGGCTTCAGAAATGCTTTGATTCCTTTGATTGCAATTTTAGCAATTAGCTTTTCTGGAATTTTTTCCGGAGCGATTTTAACTGAAACTGTTTTCAATTATCAGGGCGTCGGCAAACTTGTCTATGATTCGATTATTTCTAATGATTACAACGTCGCGATGATTTCTTTTGTGATCTCTGTAACAAGCGTTTTGGTCATGAATTTGATTGCAGATATTTTGTATGGTTTTGCTGATCCACGAATTAGTTACAATTAATAAAAAGGCAGTGGTTTTGTGATGCAAGTGAATCAAGGTTCTTCAGAAAATAGAGTCAAAAACACGGTTGAAGCCGCTCAACCGATGTGGAAAATTGTTCTGAGTCAATTTCTTGAACATCGTTTGGCAGTCTTTGGAAGCTGTGTGATTTTTACTTTTGTCATGATCGCTATTTTTGCAGATTTGATTTCTTTTGTTTCTGGGGTCGATCCAAAAAAACAGAATGTCACTGCCAGGTACCTTCACCCGTTCAAGACCTCTGAAGCCACAAACGAGACGAAAGAAAATGCCTTTGATGCATTTATTCGAGATTATCCCGCTGAAAGCACAAAAATTATTCAAGCACTCGGTGGCCCGGCACAAGAAGTTCAAAGTGCTGATACAGACACCGAATCCGCTGTCACCTCTGGGTTACCAAATGAAAGTCGAATTTACGATCTCAGTGGATTGTCTGTTGAGGCCAGTATTGAAAAATTGAAATCTTTAAAGATAGCTGAAGTAAAACCCCTCATTGCTGTGATTGAAGATTTTAAAACTTTTCATATTTTTGGAACAGATGAATTGGGTCGTGATGTCGCCATTCGTTTAGTCTACGGGACTCGCGTTTCTTTGGGCGTGGGTGTGCTTGTCGCTTTTGTTTCCGCAATGCTGGGCATGCTGATTGGAAGCATGGCTGGATTTTATGGTGGAGCCATCGAAGTGGTTCTCATGCGAATTACCGATGCTTTTATTGCACTGCCAACCATTCCTTTTTTAATAGTTCTAGCCGCGATCGATTTACAAAAGGTTGAAGGCATTAAAGCTATCGTTCCGGCAGGAGCTGAATCAGGGTTTAAAATGTTCTGCGCGATTATTTTATTTTCGTGGATGACCGTCGCGCGACTCGTTCACGGAAGCGTTTTGTCTTTGCGAGAACGCGAATTTGTCTTGGCTTCAAAAACCCTTGGCGCCAAGGACAGCACTTTGATCATTCGACATATGTTTCCGAATGTGATCGCGCCAATGGTTGTCGCTATTACCTTAGGTGTGGGTCAGTCCATTTTGTTTGAAGCAGCGTTGAGCTTTCTTGGTTTAGGGATCATGCCTCCAACACCAAGCTGGGGAAACATGCTGAACAACGCCCAGGAAGTTATGTATAAAAACGTATGGCTAGCACTTCTCCCGGGAATTATGATTTTACTGACTACGATCAGTTTTAATTTTATGGGGGATGGGCTTCAAGATGCTGTCGATCCAAAAGCCATTCGCCGATGATTTATCTTGCCGGTGTACAAATGTTGCTCAAGCCATGAATTTTTTTTAGAGTATCCCCTTGAATTCCACATCAGATCTTTGCAAATGGACTTCAGAGTTCAATCTGATGGGCATGTATCTTGATATAACTGGGCAAGACCAAATAATTGAGGTGTCCGTTATGTTCAAAGAAAATTTAGTTATATTTTTGATTTTTTTTGCAATTTTAATGTCCTGTTTTGCTGTTTCTGCTGAAGCAAACAGTGGCTCGGGAAGTTTGGAACTGACTTGCAGGTCCCAAGCTAAAGATGTTGCCGTGACGACATACAATAACTGTATGACCGACGGACGCAATAAACACATTGAAACCATTCGAAATGAATATCAGCAGAAACTCAAAGATTTAAAATCATACTATGATAATGAATTAAAAAGAATTGATGGCGGAACGGCCGTTCCGGCTCCTCAATCCAAAAATGAACCTACGATTCAACTTCAGCCCTCGCAAGTGCAGTCTGCAAAACCAAAGAAAACTTCAGCATTGAGATCACAAAGTAGCCGACGTCAAAAACCACAAGTTTTACCGCAAAAAACAGCTCGGTCGCGGCCGCAAAAAACATACTCGGCTCGCCCTCAGGAAGTCGTTGTCGTAGAACCGACTAATCCTTATCAGCAGGAAGAAAAGTCCATGGACGAAACATCAACTTATTCAGCTTCGCCTTACCAAGAAAGTGATGAGGATCGTGTTGATGTAGTTGATATTCAGTCTCAAGAGTGAAATGCTGAGTACAGAATTGACACAGACAAGGGTGGTAAAGTTTTTTTCCCACGAAGAGGTATAGCATGGGCTTAAGCATGGGACATTTGTTATTAATCGTTATCATCATTGCGATTTTCTTTTTCAAACCCGGAAGTATTAAAGGTCTAGGAAAATCCATGGGCAAGGCCCTCAGAAACTTTAAAGACGCGATGAACGAAATCGAAGTGGACGAAAAAGATATCAAAGAAATTTCATCCACCGAAGCTCAAGCTAAAATGAAAATGCAGAATGAAAAAGAAAATGAAAAATCCAGTCGCAGTTAATCGACTACAAACCAGCGATTCGAATTTTTTACTTGTTTTCTTTCATTATGATTGTCAGCGCAAAATTTTATCTTCGATCCCGAGTTTTATTTGAAGATGCTGGACTGCTCTTTTTGACAAATCTGGAT
>JBKCTJ010000298.1:0-1552 GCA_046318875.1 Pseudobdellovibrionaceae bacterium
AACCTGCAGATAACCACATACCTTCGCATTCAACTTGGCTGAAGTAATTTTTTGATTTCCACTGAACCGCTCAGCCCCTGTATCTAATGATAAATCGATCTTGTTCTCCACTAGAATTACTTTTCTTGACACGGGAGAATCTAGATAAACAATTTCTTCTGCCCTCAATGGGCGAAAAGCCTCTGTCACAAATAAAGAAATATCCGCAGCACGATTGGCACTGTGAGACCGCTCAATACCCAATCTTTCAACTTCATCAGATGTTCCATTGCGAATTCCTGCTGTATCGAAAAAGTGAAATCGAACACCCTTGAATGTCGTTGTCCCCTCAAGCACATCGCGAGTGGTCCCCGGAATATTAGTCACAATGGCTCTTTCTTTCTGCACCAATCTATTGAACAAACTAGATTTACCAACATTTGGAAGACCAAAAAAGCTCACGTGAATACCGTCCCTTAAAAGCCTGCCCTGTTCGTAATCGTTAATAAAAGTAGACATCTTTGAAATCAGCGATGCCATTTGCTGACTTGCTTCTGTTTTAGAAATTGTCTCTAAATCCTCTGTGGAAAAATCAATGTCAGCTTCGATATGAGCAAGCAATCGAATCAGCTCTGTTTCAATAGCTTCTATCTGTGTGGATAGGTGACCTTCCAGCTGGCGCAAAGCCATAGATTTCGCAGCCTTTGACTGACTCTGAATCAAGGACAAAACCGATTCAGCTTGTGCTAAATCGATCCTTCCGTTCATAAATGCACGAAATGTAAACTCACCTCTATCAGCTACACTAGCACCACATAAAAAAAGTGCTTGCAGAATTTCATCACAAATCAACGGGTTTCCGTGACACGAAATTTCACAAACATCTTCATTTGTGAAAGACTTTCCCCTCTCGAAAAAGGAAATCAGGACTTCGTCAATTTTTTTTTGCGTGTGTGGGTGAGACAGAAAACCGTAATAAACCCGATGTGATTCAGGTGCTTGTGGGAGGAACGAGGCAATTTTGCAAACTATTTTTATTGAATCTGCTCCCGAGACTCGAATGATCGCGACTCCGCCATGCCCAGGGGCCGTGCTCACTGCGCAGATTGTTTTATCTGCGCGTGCAAATAAATTTTCCATGTTGATTCAGAACTATTGTTCTGACCCCACTTCAAGATGATCCGCATCGCGGGACTCTGACGATCCCTTGGCTGGATAAATTTTGATTTTTTTAAATAGCCCGTCTCCCAAAGATCTACTTTTCACTCGTGGATCCTTAGCTAAGTACTGATGAACCACTTTTCTTTCCTTTGGCGGAAGCGCGCGATAAAAAACTGATTTACCCTGTTCTATTGCTATTGTTTTCAAGTGCTCTGCTCTCTCAATCAATGCCCCGTTCATTTCTTCACGAAAGCCACCGCAGTCCACAGAAATATTTGTTTTATCTTCAGGAAAATGGTGCTGAGTAGTTCTTTTCAAGAACAATTGAATGGCATCTAAAACTTCACCTTTTCGAGCTGTAATAAGCTCTTCATCGTCTCCATAAAAGTCGACCAAGATTTCGTCGTTTTCT
>JBKCTJ010000299.1:0-27665 GCA_046318875.1 Pseudobdellovibrionaceae bacterium
CTTAGCTGGCATGGGTGCCGGCGATGAAGCGAATGGCTGGACGATCCGATGTTTTGGATCTGCAGATTCTTTCAAAGTCAAGTTGCAACTGTTAAAAGATGCTTTTGGAACAAACCTAGAAACTGAAGTTGTAGGACCACAATAAATATTATGGACACTTTCCAATACAGTTATTTTGAAGAGAAAAAAAATGATGCTTCCAAATTTATGGGATGTTCCTTAGTTATTCATGTCGTAGCTTTGTTTGCGGCTTTGTATATTGCCGTGCCTTTAATGCAAAAGCCCGAAATTGAAACCATCACGTTTGAAATCGCCGGGTCCTCAACTCAGCTAGCAGCGCCAAGAGAAGCCACAGTTCGAAAAATGCCGGACTTACAACCCAATATAGCTGCGAATCTTCCCAGTTCTGTGGCCTCCGACTCAGAACCAGTGACTGCATCAGCACCGGTGAAAAAGGAAATGGTTCAAGCACCGTTAAAACCCGCAGTTGTTGCTGTGCCAAATACTCTCGATGATATTGAAGCTCAGGATTTAGATACAGATGCAAAACCATCTGCAGCATCCAATATCAATCCACAATTATTGGATGAAGAAATGGAAAATGATTTATTAGCCATCAATCGTCAGCATAAAGAATCAGTAGCGCAGGAGAAACAAAAACTCCTGGCAAAGATGAATGCTGAAGAAAACGAAAATCAAACAGCACTTATTGCTCTGGAAAAGGCGAATGCAGAAAAGAAATTAAAACTAGCAGCAGCAAATACAGAGCGAAGAAATCGAGAACGCGCAGCACTTGCAGCGTTGCAAGCTAAAGAACTTGCTGACGCCGAAGCTGCAAACCAGCAAGCAGCAATAGCAGCAGCAGCGAAAGCCCAAGCTGACAGGGATGCATCGGCTTCGGCAGCTGCTGCTAAACAAGCAGAGTTAGACCAAGTAGCAGCTCAAAGAAAACAAAATTTAGCAGCCGCTGCCAGCAAAGAAGGCTATGGAAACGCGTCCAAAAACTCTGGCAATGGCGATGTGCGTGCACTTACTGAGCTTCGGCAAAAACCGGGAAATCCACGTCCTCAGTATGATTCCAACGAAAGACTTCAAGGACAACAGGGACAAGTCACATTTCTGGCTTATATCGGAGCCGATGGAAGCATCACAAAATTGAAAACAGTGAAATTAACGGGTTATTCGAATTTAGATCGCAAATCTTTGGAAGCAGTTAAAAAATGGAAGTTTTTCCCAGGACAAGAGGGCTGGGTTGAAATTCCATTCAGCTGGGATCTAAAAGGTGGTCCTCAGGAAATGCCGACACTTTTGCGACGACAAATTTCACGTCGTTAAATGAATGGCCAGAAGCCATCAAGCCATCTTCCTTCTAGTAATTGATTATTTTTGTTTTCCAGCTGGAATTTGGTCCTCGTATTTTCCAAATAAATCCATCCAAAACATAATGGGTTGCTTGAGGAACGGCGAGCAATGGGATAATTAAAGACAACATCACGCCATCTGTTATTTGGTGTACCCCACGAAAACCAAAAAATGAATCAATGTAAGATCTCCAGTGCAGGCTATGCCACAAGCCCTCTTCAATATAGGCAAATAAAACACAGGCCGAGAATACAAAAGTGGTGACCCCCAAATACTTTTTCATCAATAATCCATCGGCTATTCTATTCGTAGAAAAATATTTTTGTTTCATTGAATAAGCGATGATGAGTCCGTAGTAAGGCAAACCATGTGAAACAACGTTTGTAATTGTGAAAACCACATCGCTATTAAAGGCCACAATCCCCACATGCCAAGAAAGCGCAGTTCCAATAATCAAAAAGTAGCGGGGCCAAATAATTTCCTTACAGAAAAAAGACTTCAGATAAACAAATCGACCGGTTATTACAACCAGAAAAGCTACTAACGCTATACCCAGGATAGAACTTAGAAAAGACAAGTCAGCAAAAATAAAATCGTCTTGAATGAACCAGCGAAAGACAGTTTCCGGATGGGAATGCCAATAAACCACGGGATGAATCATCGATAAATAAATCGTCCACTTTTCAAAATTTTTCCAAAAAACAGTTTTTTCATTTTGATAAATTGCTAAAAATCCATATTGCTGACGAATAAAATGAAAAACAGCGACATAAGCAAGCCCCGTCCAAAAATATGTTTTATTCATCGAATACAACAGCATTCCAGCAATCCAAACCATGATCGGAATCAGCCAAATGAATTGCGAAAATTGTTTTCTTTCTTCGGGAACAAAGTAAATTCGAAAAAGCGTGCTGTAAACATGGCCAACATCGATCATCAAGACAAACACAATCCAAAACCAAACCGGCAAAACAGAGTCTGTGACGAAAACAGAAAACACCATGGCCAGTGCGACACTCAAAAAATTAGGTAAAACAAACCATGCTAAATCAAACTTTTTTGAAACCAGCCAGATCATGAGTTTTTCCGTATTTTTTCTTTTAAAATTTCTCGAGCCGCTTGAATTCCGTGGTACTGAGCTTCTTCAAAAATTGAAATCCCAGTCTGATCTGAATGCGCAAGATACATTCCAGGATATTTTTCCCAAACGTTTTTTTTCCATTTCAACCTCTCTGGATTCCAAACATAGTTGGGGATCGGGGTAATCATCCCATGTCCCCAAAGCCAAACTTTTAAAAAAGAAACGTCTTGTGTGATTCCAGAGTGCATTTTTTCCAGATCGGATAAAATCGATGGTGCGAAATCCTGCACTTTGGATTTTAAAAGTTTTTCTCTTACTACTTTGGGTTCTTCTTGGTCCAAAGGTAAATAGTAAGTAATCACAGTGTCTGTACTTTTTATCTTTAAATTTTGATGAGTGGCTGTGACATATCCCAGGGCTTCTGAATGATAGCTCACATTATCCCAGGCTGCTTGAAATCCTTTACCTTGAGGTATTTCACGAAGCCCAATGTTTGCAACAAGCCAAGGCGAATAATACGTCGAAAAATTTGGTTCTTCCAAATCCGCTAATAGATATTTCAAGATGTGTTGTGGCATGGAACAGATGATTTGATCTGCGCGAGTGCATTTCCAAACTGATGATTTCAAATCGTAATGATAAACAAAATATTCCCCATGCAGATTTTCCACTTTTCCAACAAACTGCAGAGAGCTGATCTGATCCAATAATTTTGTTTTCAAATATTTAACAATAAAACCATTGCCTTCGGGCCAAGTCAGAACTTCATGATCCCCAGCATTTCCGGCAACGCCGCGGCGAGCGGCAAAATAATGAATTCCAGCCCATGCCGAAACTTTTTCTATTCTTGCACCGTAGTCATCACGAGTTGAATAATTTAAAAACCACAGCAATGGCTTTCCGCTGAACTGATGTTTTTTTAGGAAAGTATCAAAACTGATGAGATCTAAATCTTTATATTGGCGATCTGTGGAGCTATATGCAACCGGAATGGCAAATGCAGGTTTTCCATCAGATCCAAGGGCAGATCGGTAAGATTCCATCAATTCTAAAAAGCGATCGATCTCGGCACTTTCTTCTCGGGTCAGCCCTATTTTTGGGACCAGGCCCTCTTGCCAAACTCCGTCTTTATAAAGACGTTCTTCGGGATCTGCTACCAAATGTTGTTCTAAAAAAAGTGGCTTTGATTTTGAATCATAACTTTGTATTAAACCCATTTCCTCGAGCAGTGTTTTCACTTCCGTGGATTCTGAGTTGGGAAGGGGCAAGTAATGCGCACCCCAGGGAAATTCTGTCATTACAGACTGACCACTGACAGAGTTTCCACCAACATTTTCTTCTATTTCTAAGATGGAAAAATCATCAAAATGATTTCTTTTTAACCACCACCCAGCAGAGAGGCCAGCGATGCCACCACCTAAAACCAAAACTTTCTTCTTGGAAGCATTTTGGCGAAGGGTCGCGGATTGTCTTAATAAATCCGGCATCAGTTCCCGCATTCGATGGCCAATTTTATGATTAGGCCCGAAAAGCTCCATGGGAAAAGAGTCCGACTGAACAAAGGTAGCTTTTATTTTCTGAAAAAGCATTTTCTTCAGGGGTGAATCAATCATGGCGCCGTAAACAACTGCAGTACCTGCGCAAGTTGCGGCACCAATTTTTAAAAATTCACGACGGTCAAATGGATCAGACACAAAAAATCCTTATATGATACAAGCTAAAATCATTGGTTTGAATAGTTTGCCCATTCTTGCTCAAACACACGAACTAAAATCTGATTGTTTAATTTGTTCACATCGGTTTCAACAGAGATCATGTCTTTAGGAAACTCAAAAAGATTGGTGACCAGATTTGTGTCTAAATATTTAAGGTCTGGTGGAAATCGCTTTGGAGGCTCATAGTCTTGAGTACTTGCAAGAACGAAGCCCCATTCACCAAAAGACGGAACATAAACATGATAAGGAAAAGTTTTTAAACCAGTCGATTTGATTGTTTCATTTAAAATCCAAAAACTTCTTTTCGCAATGAGTGGCGATGTGCCCTGAACGACGAGAAAACTTTCGCGGTGTAAAATTTTTCTAAGCGCACGGTAAAATGAATTCGAATACAGTTTACCGATAGAAAAATTACTTGGATCAGGCAAATCAATGACGACAAAATCAAATTTCGGTTTTAAAGCATCTTCCCCATACTTTTTAACCCACTGAAAAGCATCGTCGTTGACAATAGTGACTCTGGAGTCGTTCATGGAGTTTTTATTTAAATCTAAAAGCAATTCATTTTGCGAAAAAAGTTGAGTCATTTGCGAATCCAAATCAACTAAAGTGATGGAATGAATTTCAGGATATTTCAGGGCTTCACGAGCGGCTAACCCATCCCCCCCACCGAGAATCAATAGTCGCAGAGAATCTTTGGCCGGATTTTTTTCGATCATCGCAGCTAGGCCAGGATGAACCAAGCTTTCATGGTAACGATATTCATCAAAGGAACTAAATTGCAGATTTCCATTTAAATACAAACGCAGATCCAAACTTGAGCGAGTAATGACAAGCCTTTGATACTTGGTATTTTTCGAATAAATGACGTTTTCGTGGTAATTTTGAAGTTCAGAAAAGCTGACAATTTTTTCAGAGAAAACAAATCCGAATGTCAAAAAAATCGCCGCCAAAATGGCAGATGTTTTTAAAAATCTGAAATGAGTATTATCTTTTTTCAGCACCACAAGACTCCAAACGGCGATGAGCACGTTGATAATGCCAAACATAAATCCAGATCGAACTAAACCCAGATAGGGGACCAATACTAAAGGAAACAATAAAGAAGCAATGAGGGCGCCAATATAATCAAGACTTAATACTTTTGAAACAAGATCATTAAATTCAAGCTCATCTTTCAGAATTCTCAACAAGAGAGGAATTTCTAATCCAACTAAGATTCCTGTAATTGAAACCAGTGAATAGAGTAAAACTCTGAAAGAAGCCACATGGTCACACAAAACGAACAAGATTGCAGCCGAACAACCACCAACAAGACCCACCAGAATTTCGACTCGAACAAAAACTGAAAGCAAATTCCGATGAAAAAATTTTGACAGATAAGATCCGATTCCCATGGCAAAAAGGTAAGTGCCAATAATCGTTGAAAACTGCGTGACAGAATCCCCAAGCAAATAACTGGCAAGGGCTCCTGCGATCAATTCATAAATTAATCCGCAGGTTGCAACGACAAAAGCAGAAAATAAAAGGACGCGAGCGTAATTTTTATCCATTGATTGCAGAGGATATAATTTGAGAAATCGCGATGATCATCGCACCAGCTGTAATTGCTAAAGCAATATTCTGTTTTTCAACGATTTCGTGCCAAAGTCTTCCGGGGGTCATTCTGTCAAATAACCAAAACGCAATCCACTGTAAAATCAAACCTATGATCGAGAACAAAATTGCTCCCACGACGAATTTCAAATTGATATATTCTGCCATTTAAATCTCCTTTAAAGTTTTATTTGTGTCGTGCTGATGGTCTGCCCATGGGGCTAAAAGATGGGTCAAAAAGATAATCACTGACTCTGCCGCCACTAAAGGTCAAAAGAATAAATGCCATACAGAGGCTAAAGCCAAATACGTAAAATAATTTATCCATCAATCATCCCAATCTTCGCTCGATGTGTTGCTACCGTATATACCACTGTTGCTCCAGCGTCTTGATTCAAAACGATGGACCAACAAAGCCATCAATCCAAATCCAGTTCCAAGCAAACCTAAAGCAATGAAAAAATTCTGCCACAGAATGACATCTTTTTTAATTTCAATAGACGCGGAAATAGTCTCCGAACCTGCCAAATCAGAAAGTCCAGAATAAGCTAGGTTTAATTTATATTTTCCCGCAGGAATTGCCGGTAAAAAAATTCGACTTGATCGGCGTCCTTCAGACCAAGAACCGTCACTGTCATACCCGGAATAATACTCGACTCCAAGATCAAATTCTCGGACGTCTTCATTTTCTGTTTCATTGATCATTTGTCCAGTGACTTCAAACCAATTGTTGTTGACGTCCGTTGATAGTTTTATTTCAAGATTTTTTTCACCTTGTTTCAATTCAATCTCTTCAATCATACGAAGAAGCGACTCGCCAGGCCCCGTATTTCTAGAAAAGTTACCCGTAAAGGTTTTAACAGTCACATTCGATGCTGTTAAAGAGTGATAAAACTGAAAAGCCACAATGAGTCCAAAAAAAATTAAGGTGGCGATTTTAATTTTTTTAAACGGCCCACGCCAGGGGGATGGCTGATGAGGAGCAATTCCATTCGGCGCGGGCAATGAATCAATTTTGAATGCGCGAGCCACATCTTCCTTGGAAAGGTATTCTCCCAAAGACCAAACTTCTTCTTGCTTATCAGATTCACAGGAAAGCATCAGGGGTGGGGAGATATAATCCCTGGTTTCCACTGTATCACCAACACGAATGCGCCAATAGAATTCGCCGAGAATAAAGCGAACCGTTGCTGATCCTTCATCGAACAAAGCAAATGTGTTTCCTTGAAATGGGATATATTGATCAAATTTTTTTGTTTCGATGTGCTTTCGCACCATTTTCACTAAGCTCCAATGTCCAGAGCTTTCGACAAGAAATTGATATCCTAAATAGGGATTAAAAAGAATATACTCACTCCACTCATAAAATCCTGAAACATCTGACTTCTGAACAAATCCCAACACTTGCCATACGGAACCTTGAATGACTCCTTTTTGTCCGATAGAAAGACGCGTCTTATATTTCATTTTTTGATGGTATTGTTCGATCAACTGAAATTTATCATTTGATGCATCAATGGTGGATGTGCAGGAGCCACAGACCACGGTCAGTGTTTGGCCAAGAGCCCTTATCGTGACGCTTGCTCCACACTTGGGACATGAAAATGTCTGCGGTGAAACCTTGGCAGAGGCAGGTTTTGTATTAACCATTTTTTTTCACCGGTGCTGTTGCTGTGGGCAAAACCCAGCCTTCGAATTCACGCAAGCTTGTAAGTTTCAAAGATTGAACTGTTTGCCAGGATCCCAGATAACACAAAGGATCTCTATTGCTTTCAACTCCGTAATCTAAAGTCGCGAAACCACCTTCTTCAGAGGATAAATCATAAGTGATTTTGAATTGACCTAAAACTTGTGTCAAGGGTAGCTCACCCACAGTAGAGACAACTTCGGCACGTCGAATGTCTTTCACAAAATAATATTTCAAATCACTCATTTGTAGACGTGTATTCACCAGCAATGATTGCTGAAGTGGAAATTTTTTAAAACGAGGATCTTCAAAGCTGATCATTAAGGATCCTTGGGCTTCAGCAATCCAGCCTACTTTGCCGTCATCAAAACCCGCAAACCATTCATTCCAAAACCCACCATCCCATTTCATTTGGATGCGCCCTATGATTTGGAAGGCGGACTTATCGAAAGTACCCCGAGTACCAAGCTGAATGACACTCATATCTTCAATCACTTGACCTGTTTTTCCCAAGGACTCCAAATCCATATCTTTGCGCACAACAGTAGACTGACAAAACGAGCATGTCGCAAAAATCGAAATGCTCGATTGAAAAATTAAATCAGCTCCACAAGATGGACAGGAAAACTTTATTGCCAAAAGTGAAATTCCTTATTTTATATTCTTAAGGAGCTCTGCTTTTTTGGCTTCGAATTCAGCTTGGGTAATTGCACCCTTGGACATTAAATCATGTAATTTTTGAATCACTGCCAAGGGATCTTGTTCCGCAGCTCCGGCCGCGGGCTGACCAAAATTTCCACTCAAGGACTGGGACATGGTTTGTCCCATCATGATTCCAGCTCCAAGCCCAAGGCCAGCACCCGCAGCGCCACCTTCGTTTCGGGCAGCGGCACCTAAGCTGTCAGCTGCTTGAAATTGCGCGTACTTGCGCAAGTCTCCTAACATGTTCATCGATGAATTTTTATCCAAATAGGATTGCAATTCTTCTGGTAATGAAATGCTTTGCACAAAAAATGTTTTTAATTCCAAGCCATAATCTTCAAAGGAAGGTGCTAGAGCAGTTTTTAAAATTTCTGAAAACTTCATTTGATTGGAAGCCATATCCAAAAACGAAGTTTGCGAGGAACCCAAAAACGCTCCTAAATTTGCCAAGGTCATTGATCTCAATTGTCCCGACAATTCTTCAGTTGTGTAGGACTCCCGCGTGCCGCTGACTTTTTGATAAAAAACTTTGGGTTGTCGCAATTTGAATGAAAACGTTCCATGCGTGCGCAAACGAATGCTGCCAAAATCTTTATCGCGAATGGTGATTGGTGTTTGTGTTCCCCAGCGCTGATCAAGCTGATCCCGCGTCGAGAAAAAATAAACTTCTGATTTAAATGGTGACTTAAACATTTTATCCCAGTTTTGCAAACTGGATAAAATTGGTAAGTTTTCAGTGGCGAGGGTGTGCAGTCCTGGTTCAAAAATATCTGCGACTTGACCCTTGTGAACAAACAAAGCCACTTGAGTATCGCGAACAGTCAGCTTCGCACCGTTTTGAATTTCTCGATCCACAGTGGGGTAACGGTAAGCCAACAAGCCATTGGAATTCTCGGTCCACTCAATAACATCAATAAACTGTTTACCGAAAAAATCAAATAGACCCATGACGACTCCTTTGGATAAATCGCGTATTTGTAAAACAATTTTTATATGATAATCTTTTAAAATGAAAAAAGAAGAACAATCAAATTCTCAACTCTTAGTGTTAGATGGTCACAAACCAAATTCATCTCGAACCCAAGGACTAAAGCGCTTTAAAGCCACTCAAATTTTTTTATTTACTTTCAGTGCGGCTTTGATTGCAGCGGGACTGTACGCAAGTGGTTTGGTTTTGTTACTTTCCCTTGGTTTAGGTGCAATCATTGCTCTGATGTTAAGCTACATGTTTTTTAAGAAGCAAAGTGAGCTGCCAGTGATTGAAGTGGAAGCTCGAACCTTAGAACAGGTTTTAGAATCTCGAATCGCAAAGCTCAAATTCGGTGAGCATCCGGCACATGGCGAAAAAACAGCAGAGCTCTTTGATCGCTACAAAAAGATTTTCCAACAATCAGAAAAAATCCTCTATCAAAAATTAGACCCGAGCGAAATGACAGCACAAAGATTTCAAAAAATTTTCGATGAAATGAAAGAAAATCTTTACGAAGATTTTAAAAAGATCACTCAGACTTTGGAATTGTCTTCAAAATCATCTTTAGACAGCGCAAGTCTTGGAGTGAAAATGCAATCGATGGAAAAAAACTTAAAAGAAATCACAACAACCATGGACTCTTTTCAACAAACCCAACTGGGCACGAGTATTTCAACTTTTGATCAGAGCTTCTTGATTGAAGAGATGAAAAAGCTGACCACTAGATTGCAGAATATGGATTAAACCCCGAGTCTTTCCTGTATTATTACAACGGCGGTGAATCAATCGAAATCTAGCTACAAAAACTAGTTATATCTATTACTTATCTCCGAAAAGTTCTTTTCTTTTCTTGGTTGTTCCACCATTACGAAGAGCAGCTTTGCGCTTTTTTCCAGCAGTTGATTTTTTGCGTTCTCGGATAAATTCAGTGCGCTTTGTTTTAGATGCCATGTGGTCCTCACTTTTCGTCAGCACAATGAACTATCAAAACGGAATTCCTAAGTCAACGGAATGAAAGTTTCGGTCCTCGACTAAGTTATTGCTAGCGACGGTTTTTTCCCAAGCGTAGTTGATGTAAAAACGAGGACCAAGAAATCCAAGCCCCAAGCTTCCCCAAGCTTCTTCATTTAACTCGTCCCGAGCCAACCCACTGCGGAAAACAAACCAAGACTCAACATAAGATTCGGCACCTACGGCGTAGGTTAACTTGCGTGAATCCTTGGTGAGATTGGAAATCAAATCTCCGCGAATTCGAAAAAAGCTTTTATAAATCCAGTAGGATCCAAAACCGAGCTTTGCCTGATTTTGGAAGCTTTCAGGAAGATCTTTGTTCACAGGGGCAAGGTCTGACCCCACCAAAGCAAAGCCCAGATTCGCATTCCGAGTGTAGGTGATTCCAAGGTCTCCGTTCAATTGATTGTAAATTTTGCCTTCAGTCTTGATGTCCAAGTAGTGAGCGGAAAGTCCCACTGCCCATTTGTCTTTAAAAAATTCGCCCAATGAAAGCCGGAAATCTTGGCTGTTGATATCAGGTGCTTCCCCAAGCCTTCTTTGCACATAAGCAATTCCGCCAGGGATCATGGATTCTTTCGTATTGTCAGAAATAGCAACCGACAGCGCATTTTTTTGAGTCGAAATGGAAAAATGCCGTCCCAATAAATGGGGTAGGCCTGCGGGATTCAGTGAAATAACATCGATAGGTTCAATAGCGGCTCGGCCTGTGCCTGCCGTACCCACGGAAGTGGCGCTTTGAAAACCAGCGGCAAAAGTTTTTGAAATTCCAAAAAAAGAAGCCAAGGCAAAAATCAAAACAATGAACAAAAATGCTTTCGATGATCTTTGCATAAAGCTCCTTTAGCTGTGTTGAAATATCCTATGACAAGACAACACAAGTGAGGAGTTTATTTTAAAATCTGTCTAAAAAAACTATTCCTGGTTTTGCCTAATGCAGATCGAAATAAATTGAGCACAGCGCTTAAGGCCGGTATAACTAGAGCCATCTTCAAAGCAATCCAAGTTTTCATTATATTCAGTGAGTGGAGACTTTTGAGCTGTCGAGTCGAAGCCTAAGGCCTCATTCACTCCACAAGCACCCTTTTTAGGAACAGCGCATCCTTGATTTACATTGATGTCCCAAAAGTTTGGATCCAGATGTCGACGCACAACCATCCATTCGTGTCGCAGGACTGCGTCGTTCATTACGCTTGCAAGATTCTCGGGAGGACACAGATTTGGGTTTGCAATAAAATGGGCTCTTTCAATGACTTTAAATGTGCGCGCAAACGTATTGCCGCTAGCATTGAAATCACAAGACCAAATATTTTCATCATAGGACGCAACGTTCGTCAGAGTCTTGTATTCTCGAACCTTCGTCATAATTTTTGATTTGTGATAAGTTCCAGATCCTGCCGCAGAAAATGAAAATTGATATCCCTTGCCGTAAGCTTGGGTAGAGCTCGGCATACGGGGCTTCCAACCTTCACCGGAAAGTGATTTGTAAGTGAGAGAAATCATGCCCGTACCTTCCAAATTCGCACGGCTTTGATTATCTTTTGTTGTGAGAAGACGTATGTTCTCTGCATTGAGCGGACCTCCCGCATTAATTTGAGTTTCGATAATGGAACCGCTATCAAGAGGTGCCAATGGAAAAAAACGAGAAAAGGTTCCTGCAGTAAAACCAGAATCGGGAAGCAGACCATAAGACCAACGCTCGTCGGTTAAGGAACCAGTGACATCGACAATGTGAGTACCCGCTTGATATCCTTGAAAAGGCGGAACATTAATGTATTCACGATCCAAAATGCCGAATTGTAGCTGTGCCCCCTGGGTTCGGCCATCTTCACTGATAAATTTTCGAACCTGCTGATGAGTCACTGTGCTACTAGGATAGATTGGCTTCAGTGTGCTCATGGCCCAACCATAGAAAGTTTGATTCATCCTCATTCCCCCGCCGCCGTAGCTGACCCCATTAAAATTCCACGGGGCATAAGCGCCTGCTTTAAAAAGGAAATATCCATTTGCGGGAGTCGCAGACTGAGGATTTGGACAAGACATATAGGTGATTTGATCTAAGCGCGCATCAAAGGCAAAACCATTGGCGCCCTTATCTTGGGTGGCCGCACTCGGAGCATTTAATTCTAAATTTGTTTCTTCCTGGACGGATTCAAAACCGGCCTTTCCGCAGTTTTGAAA
The DNA here is from genome assembly GCA_046318875.1 of Pseudobdellovibrionaceae bacterium. Taxonomy (GTDB): domain Bacteria; phylum Bdellovibrionota; class Bdellovibrionia; order Bdellovibrionales; family Bdellovibrionaceae; genus JBKCTJ01. The sequence continues at coordinate 12,306 of JBKCTJ010000299.1, forward strand.
CAAAAGTGAAAGTGCAATTCCGCTCGCTAAAAAAAATGAAACCACGCGCGACCGACTTCTCAGCCATTGCAAATTTGTCATCTTATTCCCCCGATCAAGACTTATTTAAGATTAACACATCCTGTTGAAAGAGCGAGTCCTTTAAGAAATCAAGGTAGAACTTGTCTCATGATGAAACCTTTGCGATTTTTATCAAAATGAGAAAAATAAAAAAAGCAGTGATTCCAGCAGCCGGACTTGGGACCAGGTTCCTCCCCGCAACAAAAACAGTTCCCAAAGAAATGCTCACAATCGTTGATGCGCCCATCATTTTATATGTTGTGGAAGAAGCCATCGCCGCCGGCATTACAGATATTGTTCTTGTTGCCGGACGAGGCAAACATGCCATCGAAGATTTTTTCGATACCTCTTACGAACTTGAAGATAAGTTGATTCGAGAAAATAAAATTCACTTGTTACAGCGAGTGCTGCAGGTTCGTGAAAAAGCAAACGTGATCAGCATCAGACAAAAACAAGCCCTTGGCCTAGGACATGCGGTTTTATGTGCAAAGCCCATCGTAGGAAATGAACCTTTTGCTGTTTTGTTGGGAGACGAAATTACTGTAGGAAGTGTCGGAAACAATAATGCGACAGCAAATGTGACGGCTTTGTTATCTGATAACTTTGAAAAGAATGGTGTTTCCACCATTGCGATTATGGAAGTTGAAGAAAAAGATGTTTCCAAATACGGAATTGCCGAAGTCGAACTGATTAAACAGGATTTGTTTAAGGTCTTAAGGTTAATGGAAAAACCCAACCCATCCCAGACGCGCAGTCGGTTTGCTTTACCCGGCCGATATATTTTTGATGGGGTCATCATGGATTATTTGGCCAAAGGAAGCCCCACGGTTTTGGGCGAAATTCAGCTGACAGACAGCATTGACCTTTTAGCCCGCGAAAAGGGCCTGCATGCGATGACCTTTAAATCCAAGCGCTACGATGCCGGGGACAAGTTGGGTTATTTGATTGCAAATATTGAGTTTGCACTGAAGCATGATGATTTGGAGCGTCCATTGACTGAATACCTCAAAACACTCATAGGAAAATTGAAATGAGAAATTTTTTAACTCTGGTTCTATTGATTATTCTAGGTACGCTGGCGGCCCAAGCTTATATTCCCCCAACTGATTTTATTTTAGTTCGGACTGCTGAAAATACGCCACGAGTCTCGTTGACAGTGGAATACGCAGTTGAATTTGAAAACGGTAGTCACCAGTTTAGCACCCGGGAATCTTGGATTTTTGCCGACAACGGACAAATGAAACTCAAGGTCAGTCAAGGTTTTCAGTTGGACATTGCCTACACGCCCGCTGAGCGAGTATTCCAGGATAAACAGAGTCGGAAAACCCAAAAGCTGTCTTCTGAGTTTTTGGAAAGATTTCATTTTTTAAAAACACCTGAGGCATTTTCAAAAATGATGCTGGATCAAGGAATCACTCGGGAAAGAATGCAAGCTCCAGTTTTATCTCGCGGCGGTGGAGTTGTGAATTACGGTTTTTTTGATCGAGTTGCTTCTGTGGGAGGTCAAAGACAAAGTGAGCTTTTGTTTCCAGGAATGTGGATCGAACAGGATCAGTTTTTGTTTCGACAAATGCGATTTCGTTCCCAATCCCTGTTTCAAGTTGAAGAGTATCAACAGGTCGGAAAATTTTTCTTTCCGAAGTTGAAGTCAATTGCTTGGGGAAAAAACCAAGTTCGTATCAAAACAATTTCCGTGACTGAAAGAAAAACAATACGCCCCCAAGATTTCAACGTTGAATCCTATTTGGATTTGTCAGCAGTTCCAGCGGAAATTAAACCCACAGTCTTGGAGTTTTACTCGAGGTTTCGGTGACCCTAGAAAGTTTTTGTTTTGTCGCGACGGATTCGCCCATCGCAAAAGCATTGACCTATAAATTTTCTCAACCAGAAATCCTCGATCGGGGACAGTCTGTCATCGTTCCTCTGGGTGCTCGCAAAGTCAGAGGCATTGTTCTTGGCTCGACCAAAGATGCTCCAAAGACTGAAGGCTTTGAATTCAAAGCCATCGATTCCATTGATCTAGAATACCCGAAGATTCCAGAAAAAACTTTGGCATGGATGGAATGGGTGTCTTCATATTATATGCATCCCATTGGACAAGTTTGTCAGTTAGCGTTTCCCCCTCTAAGTCGGGCAACCCAGGCGCGCAAATCATCACGACCAAATGTTGTTCCAAATTCAATTATGGAAAACCCTGTGGATCTGACGGATGAGCAAGAGCAAATCATCAAATCAGTTTTAAAACATAAAACTCAAGAAACGTTTTCTGCTCATCTGATTTACGGAGTCACAGGTTCTGGTAAAACAGAAATTTATTTGCGACTCATCGATGACACTTTGAAAAGAGGTCAATCAGCTTTGTTCCTTGTTCCAGAAATTGCGCTGACTCCGCAGCTGGTTCAGCGTTTTGTGAATCGCTTTGGACCAAAAGTTGCCGTCCTTCATTCCCAATTGACTGATCGAGAGCGCACAAATCAATGGTGGGAAATCATTTCTGGAGATCGCAAAATTTTAATCGGAGCAAGATCAGCGCTGTTTTGCCCGGTCGGGGATTTGGGATTAATTGTCGTGGATGAAGAACATGAATCCAGTTACAAGCAAGATGAAAAATTGAAATATCACGGCCGTGATTGTGCCATTATGCTAGCAAAATTTCATGAAATTCCAGTTCTATTAGGCTCTGCAACGCCATCGTTAGAAAGCTGGAAAAACACTGTCGACCACAAGTTTTATTTACATCGTTTAACCAAACGGGTTCATTCCCAGGCCATGCCTCAAATGACAGTTGTTGATATGAAAGAAGAAGCTCATAATACATCAGGTCTGCCGATCTGGTTAAGTCAAACCCTACATCAAAAAATGAATGAAGTTTTAGGGAAAAAACTGCAGGTGGCTTTGCTTTTAAATCGAAGAGGTGTTGCGCCCGTCGTGATGTGCAAGTCCTGCGGATTTATTTCCAAATGTCCAAATTGCGAAATTTCACTTACCCTGCACAGTGCAAATCATTTGGTCTGCCACTACTGTGATTATAACGAAAAGCTGCCAGAGAAATGTTCCGACTGCGGCGAAGATAAATTAGAAGCCTTGGGTATTGGCACAGAACAAGTCGAAGATGATTTAAAACAGCTCTATCCAGATCTACGAATCGCGCGCGCTGATCGTGACGAAATTCAAAATCGACTCGAAATGGAAGAACTGGTAGAAAAAATGGAAAAACACGAAATCGACATCTTGGTGGGAACACAGATGATTGCAAAAGGACTGGATTTTAAAGATCTATTTCTGGTTGGTTTTGTGTTAGCAGATGTTGGATTTCAGCTTCCAGACTTTCGTGCAACGGAACGTGGTTTTCAATTGATCACTCAGATGAGTGGGCGCGCTGGCAGACATCCATTGCCAGATGGATCTTTGGGTGAAGTGGTGATTCAAACATATCAGCCTGATCACCCCAGTATTGTTTATGCGTTAAATTTTACTCAAGCTGAGATACAAACAGATCAAGGGGAACAGAAAGGCGATTTCTATTCACAAGAATTAGACAGTCGACAAGAGCTGGGTTATCCACCTTTTTCCAGAATGATTTGTTTTCGCATTCAGGGCCCCGATTTGGTTTCCACTCAGCAAACCAGTTTGCAATTGAAGCATCGTGCGGAATCTCTAAAGAAAAAAAAACCACAATACGAATCCATTCAGGTCCTTGGCCCAGCTGCTGCACCCCTGGCAAAATTAAGGGGTAACCACAGGTACCAAATGCTTGTGAAGGCAGGTAGCGGAAAAACTCTGAATCACTTTGCCCAGCAGGTTTTAGGAGATCAGAAATGGATTCGTTCGAAATCAAAAATTATTGTGGATGTTGATCCCCAACATTTGCTTTAGTCTTGAAATCAAAATTTTTTCTAGGCGAATTAATATTTAGCTTGAATTGACTTCAAGACAGCGCCTTGGGTTAATAGAAGCATGATACAATGCCCAAGGTGCGGTGCTGAAGTTACTGAACTCCATGCAGGCGATGCCGATTTCCGATTAAAAGCTGAAGCTTCTGGTGAAAAATTACCAGAACAGGTTTGCGTCGGTTGTATCAGTGATTTGCGAAAGATGATTGCAGCAAGTAGTGGCGGATATTTATTGGCCCAAGAGCGTGCCAAAGAGAATCACCGCTTAAGTCTATGGAACAATCGAGTTCCATTGATCAAGCAAGCACGCACTTATATGACTAATAAAAAGTTTTCTGAGGCGGCCGTTGCTTATGAAAAATATTTGCGGATTCTGGAAATTGTTTTTGAATGTAAAAATGGCGACAAACTCCGACCCGAAGTTTTCAAAGATACTGCTCGAACTTCAGAAATCACAGTGGTCGCCTGTGTCTATTGGGATTTGGTGAGAATCTATGATTCCCATGAAAGATATGCTTCACGCCAGTTAGTAGCTGCAAATCAACTGGCTAAATTTATTCAGTTTACTCCGATTTTTTATGACATTGTGAAGCGGGCTCAATCATTCCAAAGACAGGCAAAAAATCCGAGTGCTGTGAAAGCTTTTTTAAAAGAAGCTGCTGTGCAAAGACCTCGCTGCTTTATTGCGACCAGTGCTTATGGCGACATCACTCACCCAGATGTCCTTTTTCTAAGGCAATTTCGTGACCAGTATTTGAAAAAATCATTTTTAGGCCGCAAATTTATATTTTTTTATTATCGCTATTCGCCACGAATTGCTGATGTGGTCGAAAGCAGAAAGTGTCTTCGCTGTGCAACGAAATCAATTTTAACTTTTTTTGTTTTAACAGCACGTTTCTTTCTTGCAAAATCTGAATCTCGATGATGTCGTGAAGTGCTATGGCACAGGCATCACAAAAATTTGATTATGTTGTATTTGGCGCAGATTTAACAGGTCTTCTCATTGCTCAGGAGCTTGCTTCGCAAGGTGCAAAAACTTTGCTCGCAGATGAAGCCGAAATTCCATGTCAAAAGTTGCGAACAATTAAAAATGAATTTGGTCAGCTTTCTCCCCTCATGAATTGTTTTCCAGAAACTGCCAATTCTCAGAAAGCTATTGATTTTCTTGAACGTGTTTTGGGACTTAAATTATTTCGCTCGGGACAAACCATGATTCCCGTCACGTACAGTGATGGAGTGGTTAAGGATTTCTTAGGTTTTGGCGACCAAACCCTTTCGTTTTATGCTGAATTAAGCCCTTATTTATCGTCTAGTTATCATCAAGCCATAGTAGATTTTGATATTGTGATTGACCAAATTTTGGAGCAAAAGAAATTTGAATTGATTCCTCGAAGTGTCTTAACGAAGCTTGAATTGGATTCAAATAAAATGAGTTTTGCGACCATCAATGGTCATAAAAAATTAGCTTCGGAAAATTTTATTTTTACACAAAATTTGAAGTCTTTGAGTCCACTTTTAAAAGATTTGCCGATTTCCACTAAAGTAAAAAACAAAATTTCTAAGGGCCCGTATTTAAGCACTTTGCGTGTCGATTTGTTTTTCGCTTCGCAGCTTTCAGAAAATCATTCTTTGCATATTTTAAATGGGACCACTCAAGATGAGCTTGGCCCTTGCTTTGGATTATTTCACCCACCAACAGAAGCGGGACAATGCAGTCAGTGGATGACTTACCTCGATGCGCAAGAAGCAGAAGAATCTGAATTTGTTGGCGAAGCCATTAAGAAAATCAAACGACAAATCAAGAGGGCTTACCCCACTTCAAACGATCTCCTAAAGAAAGAACGAATTTCTTTATATCCTTATGAAGCGGGCGGAGACGACCAGCTTTTGCCTCAGAATAAATTGAATGAAATTGAAAATTTTTGGGTCGCACATCCTCAGCTCAATAATGAAAAAGGGCCTTTTGCAGCGGTGACACAAGCCCAAGTGGTTTTACAAAAGCTCGGTTTTGCTAACGAAGCTGTAAAAATTGAAAACACAAAGGCAGAGTTTTTAGAAGCCGAAACATAATTTTCGAAAGAGTTTCGAAGGAGCGAGGCTGACTTTTCCGGTAATTTTAGACAGCTATTTTCCTTTTGTATTCAAAAGCAAAACTGAAACCTAGAAAATACACCGAGAGCAGCTTTTAAACCTTAAAGACGAAAAAAGTCGCTCAAATATCCTATGAAATAACCTTTTTCTTTGCCCTCTGAAAATCGTTGTGCTAGCTACCTCTGTACTACACACCTTCCAGTAAACCTGGTCCACAGAAATGTGGTCAACTTGAGGGCAAAAGAGACTTCGATTCAGCGGGAAAATTGCCTGAAAATTGAAAACTCCTTTGCCTAGAGCTCTGCTGGTTGGGAGGCTTAACCAGAAACAAAGGAGAAACCATGGCACAAGTGACCATGAAAGAGATGCTTGACGCTGGAGTCCACTTCGGACACCAAACACAGCGTTGGAACCCTAAAATGAAACCATATGTTTATACAGCTCGCGGTGGAATCCACATCGTTGACTTGCAAAAAAGCGTTGGTTTAGCAAACAAAGCTGCGGAGTTTATTAAAGAAACTGCTGCAAATGGCGGCAAAGTAATTTTTGTTGGAACAAAAAAGCAAGCCATCGAGCCAATTCAAGAAGCAGCAAAACGATCTGGGCAGTTTTTTGTAACTAAGAGATGGCTTGGTGGAATGTTAACAAATTTCGAAACCATCAAAGCATCCATCGATCGCATGCGCAAAACAGACCAAATGCGCGAAAAAGGTGAATTGGGAATGATGACCAAAAAAGAACGCGCTCAAATCGAAAAAGAGTACGTTCGTTTAACAGAATACCTCGAAGGCATTCGTGAAATGAAAGAAATGCCAGCAGCGATGTTCGTTGTTGATTTGCCAAAAGAACACATTGCAGTTGCTGAAGCAAAACGACTTGGAATTCCAGTAGTTGCTATTGCTGATACAAACTCGGACCCTGAATCTATTGAATATCCAATTCCTGGAAATGACGATGCGATTAGATCAATTAAATTGTTTTCTCAATTAGCAGCAGATGCTTACATTGAAGGCGCAAAGATTTGGGAAGATAAATTGCGATCTGTGAGTGATAAAGCTTCTGACAATCAGAAAGACGCCGCTGACAGGGCTGAAAAATCAGACCGACCAGCATCTCGACGACCAGCTCGGGGCGCAAAACCAACGTCAAATCAAACTACAGAACCTGCAAAACGCTCTGCTGGACCAGAAGTTGTGAAAGTCACGAAAGCTAGAAAACTTGTTGCCGCAGGAACAGCAGAAGATGTTGAAATCCTTGCAGAAGTTGAAAATAGCCAAGATTCAACTACAACTGGCGCAAACGACGAATAGTTTTCTTGTCCTGATTGAATTCGGGTTGAATCGCGATTGATTTAGCCCGAATGATCTCGCCCAGAACTCCCAAAAAAATGTCTTGGTGAAAGACCTCGATCAAGTGGATCTGCGCGAGAATAAATGCATAAATATTGAAGGGAAAAATAGATATGAGTATCTCCGCAACTCTCGTGAAAGAGCTCCGTGAAAATACGAACGCAGGAATGATGGATTGGAAGCGGGCGCTTGCAGAAAACAATGGTGACTTTGAAGCAGCTATCGAATGGCTTCGTGTCAAAGGACTTAGCTCTGCAGCTAAAAAATCTGACAGAATTGCCGCTGAAGGCGCAGTTTCAGCATTTTTAAGCGAAAAAGTCGGTGTTCTAGTCGAAATCAATTCCGAAACAGATTTCGTTGCTCGTAACGATAACTTTAGGAACTTCGTTAAAGATATCGCAGAACATGTGGCAAATTCTTCCTCAACAGAAAATTTGCTCGATCAAGCATTCAACAAAAATCCAGCAGTGAAAATTGGTGAGTACTTAAAAGAAAACATTGCAAAAATCGGTGAAAATATCGTTTTGCGACGTCAAGAGCGATATCCGATGGCAGCGAACACGGTCGTTCAAACTTACATTCATGGCGAAGGCAAAATTGGAGTCATGATTGAAATCGTGGGCGCCGGAATCTCACAAGAAACAAAAACTCTTGCAACAGACATTTGTTTACACATTGCTGCGATGAACCCGATGGCAATATCAAGCGAACAAATTCCTGGTGATGTTGTCGCCAAAGAGCGTGAAATCTTAAAAGCAAAAAACTTAGAAGCAGGCAAAAAGGCCGAGATGATTGATAAAATCGTTGATGGTCAAATCCGGAAATTTTTGGCTGAAAATTGTTTGCTCGACCAACAGTTTGTTAAAAATCCAGATTTGAAAGTTTCAGACTATGTCATTCAAGTTGGTAAAAAAATCGGTGCCACATTAACTGTGAAGCGTTTTGTGCGTTTTGAATTAGGTGAGGGCATTGAAAAGAAACAGACTGATTTTGCAGCAGAAGTTGCAGCTCAAGTTAAGGGACACTAATCATTTGTGAAGCCAGTTTATAAACGGATCTTATTGAAATTAAGCGGCGAAGCACTTGGTGGAAAGCAGGGCAGTGGTATTAACACTGCCGTCATTCAGCAAATCGCAAAAGATGTTGCTGAAACTCACCAAGCCGGAGTCCAGCTGGGCTTAGTTATCGGCGGCGGCAATATTTTTCGGGGCGTGGCGGCTTCGGCAGAAGGAATGGATCGTTCTAGCTCTGATTATATGGGAATGTTGGCCACTGTTATGAACGCTCTCGCACTGCAAGACGCTTTGGAAAAACAAGGCGTTCCAACTCGAGTGCAAAGTGCGATTGCTATGGCGGAAATCGCTGAACCCTACATTCGAAGAAAAGCTATTCGCCATTTGGAAAAAGGACGTCTAGTTATTTTTGCAGCGGGAACAGGTAACCCCTACTTCACCACTGATACCGCAGCAGCTCTGCGAGCAATGGAAATCGGCGCTGAGATGATTATGAAGGCCACGAAAGTAGATGGCATTTACGATAAAGATCCAAAAAAATTCGAAGACGCGATTAAATTTGATCGAATCAGTCACTTGGATGTCCTGAACAAAGGCTTACAAGTCATGGATTCAACAGCCATCAGTTTATGCATGGATAATCGGTTGCCGATTTTGACATTTGATCTTGGTAAAGAAGGAAATATTTTAAAGGCAGTTTGTGGCCAAACCATTGGAACTCTTGTTCATAGCTAAGGAAGTGCATCATGCTTGAAGCTCTTAAAAAAAATACTCATCAAAAAATGGAAAAAACTATTCATGCATTAAGTGAAGAGCTTAAAAAAGTCCGAACAGGTCGCGCTCAAGTATCGATGTTGGATAATGTGAAAGTGAATTATTACGGGTCAATGTCGCCTCTTTCACAAGTGGCTTCCGTTTCTACTCCCGATGCAAAATCATTTTTGATTGCACCTTGGGAAAGTTCAATTTTGAAAGAAATCGAACAGGCCATCGTCAAATCAGATGTGGGTTTAGCACCAATTAACGATGGCAAAGTCATTCGTCTTAAAGTTCCTGAATTAACTGAAGAACGTCGTAAGGACCTCGTTAAACAAACAAAAAAAATTGTTGAAGATGCTCGTGTTGCGGTTCGAATGGCTCGTCGAGATGCCAATGAAGAAGTGAAAAAAGCTTTGAAAGACAAAACCATCAGTGAAGACGAAAATAAAAAAGCCGAAGCAGATGTTCAAAAGCTGACTGACGATTTTATTAAAAAAATTGATCAAATCGCTGAAGAAAAAGAAAAAAGCATCCTCACCGTCTAAGGTGGTTAACGGAGTAGAACCAATACGCATGGAAAAAACACCATCACATAATTACATTAAAAAGTTGCATGGGCACGCAATGCCCCAGCACTTAGCTATTGTGATGGACGGAAATGGCAGATGGGCAAAATTAAAAGGTAAGCCTCGGCATTTTGGCCATGTCAAAGGCACCAAAGTCGCAAAAGAAATCATTACTGAATGTTCAAAAATGGGTCTAAGCCATCTGACACTTTATGCTTTCAGCACTGAAAATTGGTTGCGACCCAGTTTTGAAGTCAGTTTTTTAATGGCGCTTTTGAAAAAATACCTAAAAAAAGAAACACAAAATTTAGTGAAAGAAAACATTCGGTTTTCAGTACTCGGAGATCTGAAGCGATTACCAATTGATGTTCAAGATCAAATTGCCCATTCCATGAAAGCCACTAGCCCATGCACAGGGCTTAAACTTACCTTTGCACTGTCTTATGGATCCCGACAAGAAATTGTCCTTGCAGCAAAAGGCATTGCAGAAAAAATTGCAGAAGGAACTTTAAAGCCAGGAGACATTGATGAAGCTATGTTTGAATCTCACTTGGGGACTTGCGGCACTCCTGATCCGGATTTGTTGATCCGCACCAGTGGCGAAAAAAGAATTTCGAATTTTTTATTATGGCAAATTGCCTATTCTGAATTTTATTTCTCGGATGTTTTGTGGCCCGATTTTACAATATCGGCTTTGCATACTGCGATTTTAGACTATTCTTCTCGTGACCGAAGATTCGGAAAAATAAAATCTGTGGAAACAAAATCAAATGATTTGATGGAAAACAAAATTGAAAACACTGCCAACTAGAGTTCTTTCTTCTATAGCAGCCATCATTTTAGTTGTTTTGCTTTACTTTTTTTTTCGAATCTATGCTTTTCAACTGATTATTTTCGCCGCTGTCACTATTGGTGGTTACGAAATTGCTCGAATTCTATTTATAAAAAAACCGGTATTTTATCTCACTCTGGCATTTTATTTTACATTAGTGGCTATTTTTGGATTTTCTGCTTACGTCCCTGACTTCACAGCTTTGATTTTTGCAGCTGCCAGTGTGTTTTTTTGTTTGGTTTGTTTATTGTTTCAGGATCGCTTCCAAGGTCTGGATGAATTGTCATTGTTTCTTTCTAAAAGTATTCTGGGATTTTTCTATGTTGGGCTTTTGCCTAGTTTCGCTTTTCAAACCCTGAGTTTACCCCAGGGTGAAACTTGGTTTTTGGCACTCCTCAGCATTGTTTTTGCGGGAGACATTGGGGCCTATTTTTTTGGCCTCCTGTTGGGCGAAAAAAAATTGATGCCAAAAATATCTCCCAAAAAAACCGTCGAGGGATCCATTGGTGGTGCTCTTTTTTCTGTTATTGCTGGGATTATATTTTGTTATTGGCTCCAAGAAATTTCAGCAATTCAAATGGTCTTGCTGAGTTTGATTATGTCATTGTTCGCCCAGTTTGGTGATTTGTTTGAAAGCCTCTTAAAGCGGGTCGCTGATGTCAAAGACTCTGGAACCTTGATGCCAGGCCATGGTGGGGTTCTTGACCGTATTGACGGAGTTCTTTTTGCTTGTCCTATCTTGTTATTAGGCGCAAAGATTTTTCTTTCATAAGCATTTGGATTGGTTCAGAATTAAAGCATGGAACTACTTTTATATTATACGTCTGTAGCTTTTTATTACGTGATCCCATTTGTTGTGCTTTTGGGAGTTTTAATTTTCGTCCATGAATTGGGTCATTTTTTGGTGGCGCGGTGGTGCGGTGTGAAAGTTGAAGTTTTCAGTCTTGGTTTCGGGAAAAAAATCTTTCAATACAAACGCGGAGACACCAATTATTGCATTTCTATGATTCCCTTTGGTGGTTACGTTAAAATGTTCGGCGAACAACCAGGGGAAGAAATTTCAGCGTCTGATCGCAAAGTTTCATTTACTCACAAATCCGTGTGGCAGCGAATTGCAATTGTTTCAGCTGGTCCGTTGATGAACTTCTTTTTTGCAATTTTTGTGTTTATGATCATTTCCACTTTGGGTGAAGAGGCCCCTGTGGCCCGCATCGGGGATGTGGAAGCAAACTCAAAAGCGTATGCTGTTGGTTTTCGATCAGGTGATTTGATTCGAATGGTTGGGGATGATCCCGTTATCACTTGGGATGATGTTCAGAAAAAATTAAACAAGTTTCAAAACCAAACTGTGCAGTTTACTTTGCAAAGAGGGGTGTCCGCTGAAAGTATTTTGATTTCCACTGAAGTAGCAAAAAAAGAAAATCCAAATCCAATCAGTTTGGATTCAATGATCGGCGATGTCGAAGGATTTACAACTTTATCCAAGGGGACTCGGATAGGTGTGCGTGCCGACTCAAAATTAAAAGCCTTGGGTTTGAAGACTGGTGATGAAATCACTTCGGTGAACGGAGAAAAGGTAAAGTTTTACCGCGATCTCGTAGAAAGAATTGGATTGATCTCTTCGAATGTTGCACTGACGTTCGATGTGAAGCGCCCGTCGGAAGACCGAAAGAAATTTGAAACCATGACTGTCACTTTTGCAGGATTTGGAGAGGGCACAGGTTTTTACAATTTAGACATGTTGGGTGTAGAAAGCTCGGATCTTTATTTGTACGAAGTAAAACAAAAATCTCCAGCAGATCTGGCGGGACTGCAAGCGGGAGACCGTCTTCAAAAAATTTCCAATGAAGAAATCTTTCAATGGGAACAAGTGGTTTCACTAATTAAAAAATATGACGGGAAAAATCCCCTGCCAGTTGAAATTCGGCGTGATGGCGAAGTTTTACAGAAAGAAATTGTTCCCGAAATGACATCACAAATGTCTGTCCACGGGGCAGAGGATCGACGCTATACTATCGGTATTGTTCCTAATATCAGCTTGGAAACTTATGACTACGTCAAAGTCAGAATCAAAAATCCATTTGAGTCCTTTGTAAGAGCTGTTGGACGCACATGGAATATGTCTGTTTTAACTCTCGTTAGCTTTGCTAAGTTGATCAAAAATGAAATTTCTCCAAAAAATATTGGTGGAGTCATTTCAATTGCCCAAGTTGCAAGTGAGACATTTAAAATTGGAGTTGTTCCATTTTTGACGATGATGGCTTTCATTTCAGTGAACTTATTTGTTTTGAATTTGCTTCCAGTTCCTGTTTTGGATGGGGGGCATTTGGTGTTTTATATTATTGAAGCGATCAAAGGATCACCAGTCAGTTTGCGAAAAATGGAAATTGCACAGCAAGTGGGAATTGTCCTTTTGATGAGCTTGATGGCTTTTGCTTTATTTAATGATTTCTCTCGTATTTTCGGCTTTATGTAATGAAGGCTCACCAACTTTTGCTTGAAACGAGCACGAATTTCGGGCTCGTTGCCTTGGCACAGAATAATCAAGTATTGGAAGAATTTCAATCTGTCGAACCGCGCAGTCATACTGAAATCACCCATCAATATGTGCAAAAAGCCTTGGTTCAACAGAAATTGAACCTCAATCAAATCGATTTTTTTACCTGTGGGATTGGGCCTGGCAGTTTCACAGGAATGCGTGTTGCGATCAACACAGTGAAGACCTGGAATTACTTACTGAGTAAACCAATCGTAGAAATCAATACTTTAGAACTGTTAGCAATGAATTATTTTATGAACTTCGATTCGGAATTTGTTTTTGTCGCGAATAACGCTTTTAAAAATATGGTTTATAATTGCTTGTATCGGAGGGGGCCAGGCCATCGTCCTGAAAAAATGACAGATGAAAAAGCGACTTTTGTCAAGGATATCAGATTGGAATCTAAAAACTGTGGTCTTATTGGTGACGGTTTCACGGTTTATGAAAAACATATCCCGGAAGAAGTGATTCATTGCGGAAGCAGGCCTGTAAACAACGACACTGAAAAAAAATTTTCGCAGTTTGATTTTCCCAACGCAGCGGCGGCGGCCGAACTCTCTTGGATGATGTTTCAAAATGGAGAGACAAAGGACTGGAAATCAACAAAACCTCTTTATATTCGCGCGTCGGAAGCCGAAGAAAACTACAAGGGAGTGAAATACATTCCACTGTAACAAGAGATGAAAGGAATAGGTCCATGGATAGTGACTTAGGCCAAAGCAGAAAAATAGCAGACTCAAAAAAAGAAAAAGATTTTTCTCCTGAAGATCTTTTTATTCTAGAACAATCAAATTTGATCGAAATCAATTCAAAAACAATCAAGTCGTCAATCTCAAAGCCACCTCAAATTTGGACAGTGGCATCTGGTAAAGGTGGCGTGGGAAAAACATTTATCTCATCAAGCTTGGCAATTAGTTTAGGAAAATTAGGAAAAAAAGTAACTGTTTTAGATTTAGATTATAGCGGTGCGAATGTTCATACCGCATTGGGAATGGATCCACAAACTTTAGGATTAAGACAGTTCCTCCAAGGGCAAAAGCCCCTTTCAGAATGTGTGACTAAAACAAATATTTCTAACGTGAGTTTCATTCAAGGGCTTTGGGATTCTTGGTCATCGACGGATTTGACGGAAGAGCAAAGTGATTCAATTTTAAAAGCAGTGAAAACAATCAAAGCTGACTATGTCATTATTGATTTAGGTGCTGGAACATTGAAGTCGCACTTGAAGGCTTTTACTTTTGCAGATGAAAAATTCTTGGTTACTTTTCCTGAGCCGACGAGTCTGGAAAAAAACTATCGATTTTTGGAAGCTTATCTATGCGAATACCTCCGCACTTGCTGCAACCCTTATGACTATGCCGAATTGATTCAAAGTTTACGAACAAGGCGCATTGAAAATACTGGCGAAATTTTTTCGTTTCGCGCTTTTGTGGAGTCTCATTCGAATATTCAGTTGGATTTTTTTAGTTTGTTTAGACAAAAGCCAATTCGAATCGTGATTAACGGCAGCCGAAGTCAGCAAAACCATCAACTGAGTTATTCGCTGAAATCTGTTTGCCGTAAGTATTTTGACCTTATTGTGGACACTTCCATCGTCTTGGATTTCGATAATGCGGTATGGCAGTCCATCCGATCTCGGGAACCGGCACTTATTGCGCATCCCATGTCTGGTCTTTCGGGCCAGTTCTTGAGTGCTTGTAAACAAGTGATTGATCTGAAGGATCTGCAAAAAGTAATATAGACTTATGGCAGTGACTCAAAGATATGACTATTACGAAATTTTAGAACTTGAGACCAACGCAGAAGCTCACGAGATCTCACAAGCTTATGCTCGAGCTAAACAGACTTATTCCGGAAATGATCCGGCCATCTACACAATTTTCTCTGTCAACGAAGCTCGGGAACTTTTGAAATATATTGAAGAAGCTTATCTTGTCCTTGGTAATCGCAGCCTGAAACATATTTATGACAAGAAAAAATCACAAAACCTAAGTGCAGACAGTGAGCTCAGTTATCAAAGCTTGCTTGCAGAATACAATGCCACCAACCAAAAGACTTCAGCCTCGGCAAAAATTGAAGTCAAATTTGAAAAAGACCCAGAGATAGAAACAGAAATTAGCAACATTCAGGAATGGGATGGGGAAAAGCTCAAAAAAGTCCGTGAATATAAAAAACTGAGCTTTCAGCAGCTTTATCAAATGACCAAAGTGAGTCCTTATTATATTCAAGCACTCGAAGAGATGAAGGGTGATCAATTG
>JBKCTJ010000300.1:0-5571 GCA_046318875.1 Pseudobdellovibrionaceae bacterium
AACCGTCACCGCAACTTTGCAGTTTGTTTGCAACAATTGACATATAAATGGGTGCTGAATACTAAGATTCAGTTTTAAAGACATTTGATAGCGAAAACATCGCAAAACGACGAAGGGACGTGAGAAGTCCCCTGAAAATGAATTAAACATTTAGCGGGGTATCTCTCTCCGTTCCGATGAGTTGGCTCGAAGTTGGTTGATAAATTTTGCACTGTTTTTTTCTGAATTGGGTTACACTGGATTTCTTGTGCCAGAGATCACTGTGTCTCAGTTCCAATCAAGGGTGTCGAGAGCAAAGGGTCTGGACCCAAATCGAATTCTCTTGCAATAAAATGCCTTGAAAAAAATTCCTGTCAAAAGATTGAGTATTTTCATTGATTTTTGAGCATGGTATTCTCCACTCTCAACGAATCAACGAAGGGATTATTTATGAAAAAATTGGTATTTTTGTCTATTTTTGTATTGTCTGCAATTGCTCAAGCAAAGCCTCAAGAAAGCTTTAAGTCTCAAAAAGCTTGTGATAAAAAGGTTACGAATGAATACAAAGAAATTGTTGAACAAAAGGACTACGAGTTCGATCAGATTTCCAGAATTGGTGCTGAATATTTGGCCGAAATCTTAAATGAGTCATCTGAAATCGAAGAATCTGCTATTTCAAGAATCCTTGAATGGGCCTCAGATCGAAATACGATTGTTTATGAAGGAACAACTAATTACATGGGAGTAACCTGTTTGGATTTAGTTTTTGTTGATAAGAAAACATGTACAATAAAAAATGTTGTTTTGTGGTACGCAGAGTAATCTCTAGGAAACAATGACCCCGAATGAACATCCTCTTATTTTTTTTTGCTGTTTAACGCATGAAGATTTGTTCGTTATCGGGGTTGTTTTTTTGTTCAAGGGCGAGCAACTGTTTTTTCACTTCTAAGCCGCCAGCATAGCCAGTCAATTTGCCAGATTTACCGATGACTCTGTGGCAGGGTAAAATAATGGCCAGTGGATTGAGACCATTGGTCCGACCAACAGCTCTCATTGCAGTGGGTTTTTTGATGAGGATGGATTGTTCTTGATAGGTCGTGGTTTGGCCGTAGGGAATTTTCTCGAGGGCAGTCCAAACTGATTTTTGAAAATCAGTTCCAGTCAGGTCCAACGGGAGATCGAAGGTTTTTCTTTTTCCTTGAAAGTATTCATTTAACTGTTTGCTGGCTTTCAAAAGAATTGGATTTTTTTTACATTCAACGGCGCCATATTTTTTGAACTGAGATTGATTTGTTTCAAAGACAACCGAAACCAGGTGAGTTTGATGACCGATTAAAAACAGATCGCCGATGGGTGAGTTCAATTTTAAAAATTCGTAGGTCATCGGCTTTTTCTCTCGATTTTCATTGCTACCTCAATCAAATTCAAAAGTCTGGTGCTTTTAAAATATGACCCTGCGTATTGTTCAATTTGATTATGAGACTGGCCATTGACCAGGGCTTCGTCAATTCGATAGCCTTGAAGACGGTGAACCAAAAAAAAGATTCTCAGGAACATTCATGCATGCACGATCACGATCATACCCACGATCATACCCACGATCACGGTCATGGGAATGTCCATCATCATCACATTCCTAAAAATTTTAACCAAGCTTTCAAAGTTGGAATCGTCTTAAATTTGAGTTTTGTATTGATCGAGTTCTGCTATGGATATTTTGCGAATTCAATGGCTCTGGTCGCCGATGCTGGTCACAATCTGAGTGATGTCTTGGCCCTAGCTCTCGCCTGGGCAGCCGCTGTTGCAGGGACAAAAAAACCCACACATTCCCTGACATATGGATTGAAAGGTGGGACAATTTTAGCTTCTTTGATGAATTCTCTGTTGCTGTATGCCGTCCTTGGCATCATTTTATGGGAGTCTGTTGAGCGTTTGTATAGCCCCCAGGAAGTCGCTAGTTTGACGATGATGATCGTTGCCGCTTGTGGTGTTTTCATCAATGGCGTCACTGCAGCGATGTTTCATTCAGGTAAAGATTCTGATCTGAATATCAAGGGCGCTTATTTGCATATGATGGGCGATATGTTGATTTCTGTAGCTGTGGTGATTTCGGGTGCCGTGATTTATTTTACTGAGCTGAATGAAACACCTTGGCTATGGATTGATCCATTGGTTGGAATTGCAGTTTGTTTTTTGATTGGCAGGTCCACATGGGGTTTGCTCAAGGAATCCATTTATTACACTTTGAATGGTGTGCCACGAAATATCGATTTTCGATCAGTTAAACAGTTTTTGTTGAGTCGCCCAGGTGTTGTTGCCATCCATGATTTACATATTTGGGGTATGAGTACCTCTGAAAATGCTTTAACAGCCCATTTGATCATGCCCGATGGTGTGCCCCAAGATCAGTTTTACATCGACCTTGCCAATGAATTGAAATCTATCCACAACATTCACCATGTCACTGTTCAAGTGGAAAGACGGGCACAGCAAGGGTGTGTGCTCGAACCCGACGAAGTGGTTTAAGTTTTGGGGTCCCAAGTGGGCCGGCGTTGAGCTTAAGAAAGCTCAAAAATTGTTATTTTGGTGTGTCTAAGAATGAGACAATGAAACCTGTGGAGTTTCAGCGACTTAAGTTGTCTCAAAACGTGACGTTTGAAAATGAGACAAGTGTTTTCAAACTAGACCATTTCAAATATTTTTGAATTTTCATTAAATTTCAATGTGTTATCCTGTTCTGAGCAAGTTTCGTCTCATGGTGAGACACTTGCGAAGAGACGAAGGCATGAGAGCGATATTTTCTTCGAAATGGTTTTGGAACTCTTTCTTTAGCATCTGGGCCATGGGACTTTGGTTCGCGGGCTGTGCTCCGCAGTTTTGGACTCAACCTGAAGCTCAAGAAGAGTGTGGCTTTATCCAAGACTTCTATAGCCAGAGAATTTCTTGGAAAGGGCAATTGCCCGTGATTTTGTATGTCGATGACAGCGTTCCGCGGGAATACGATGAAGCCATCAATAATTCCGCAAAGACTTGGAATGAAGCTACGGGCCGAGAATCTCTTGTGATTAAACGACAAACTGGTTATTTGGACGGAGTTCCACGTAAAGACGGAATTAACGGAATCTATTTTTTATCCACTTGGGATAGTGAGAAAAAGTCTGAACAAGGACGCACTTCGCTTTACTGGGTCGGCGATCAAATCCGTGAAGCCGATGTTCGCATTAACTTGGAAAGTTTTCGATATTACGTCACAAGCAGTGCAGATAATAATGCAGTAAATATCCAAGCACTCATCCTTCACGAGATGGGACATGTTTTGGGTCTGAAGCATAATGATGTGGGATCCAGCGTGATGGCTACTTTCCTGCCAGCCCAACAAGATCGGGTGAAGCTCGCGTCCATGGATAAAGACAGTTTGAAATGTGAGTATTAAAGAGCATTTGCTCTATTTTGGGCAGATGCATTAAATGTGTGAAAAATTTTTATGTCAGAAGATTTAAGTTGTGCTGTATTTTTTTGCAGTACTAAACTGTTCTGCGGCGGAAAAAAAGGAAAAATAAACATGGAACCAAAAAATGCTTCAACTCAGGGTCAAAAAAATATGTCTGCAGCTGATTCCCATCTTTATTTGACTGCGAAAGTGGAAATCAATCCATTTGCTGAAACCACGGTTTCTGATGAAACTGAAATTCAATCTGTTGATGTTCAAGAACAAATTAAACAGCAAGCGAAAATTGCTTTAACTGAATTTCTTCAAACTCAATCAACTCGCATCACGACCATCGATGAAGAACTTCAAATGCTTGATGCAAATTTAAATTTGGTGGATCAACTGGTTCAAAAAAATGCTTTTCTGATGCGCGAAGTAAAATATTTAATGAAGCTTTAGGCTTTGCTGTCATAGGTTTTTAATTTCGGAATTTTGTATTCCACAAATTCACCATTGCGAACACGTGTCATGCCCTCTGAAATAATGGGGCTTCCAAATAAAAACTCTTCATTGAAGCTTTGATAACTCTCGGAACGTAGGTTTTTTCCTTCAGCTTCCACTTTATCTGAAAAAGATCTTTTTCCAGCCACAGTGACTTTATCTTTTTGCACAACCACTTTCACGTGATCTTTTTCATGAAAAGGCACATAAGCATTCAAATAATAAAAGTCAGCATCTTCCCTCATCGTGCTGCCGCGATCATAAACTTTGTAAAAGGGATCTTCTTGTTTATTTTCATATTTGGTTATTGTTTTCATCAGCCCGGCTTTTTCTTGGGCAAGCTGTCGTTGAAAATTTCGAGTTTGAATGTCTAGAGAAAGCTTTTGCTGTGAATCGTTGATTTTGTATGATTTTTGAAATTCTTTATTTTGGCTTTTCAGTTGCTGATCGTAAACATCTTTCTGAGCAGCGATTTTAGAATTATAAGCTTCCGCTTGTTGTGATTCACGCTGAATAAAAGATTGCTGCTGTTTCATGATTTGACGATCATTTTCAGATTTTTGTTTTTGCACTGCCATTAAATTTTTTTGCTGAGTTTGGGCAACTTCATTTTGGTATGAGGATTCGATTTGTTGAAGGCTCGATCGGGTGTCTTCGCGCAATTTATTTTCACGTTGTTCTGCAGTCATTTTTTCTTCAGAAAGCAAACGTTGAGACTGTGATTTCGCATCTTCGTATCGGCGTTTGCCGTATTCGTCCACTTGGGTGTAAGCCGCGCGGTTTCTTTCTTTTAAATCGATCAATCTGGCTTTGTACTGCTCAGTGGTTTCATTCACCTTTTGTTGTGACTCATTTTCGATTTGCTTAATTTTCTCGCGCGAGTTTTTTGTTGTTTGCTCGATAGTTTCTTGGTTTTTTTCAAGATTTTCTTTAATGCGTTTTGAATAAGTGGTGTTCACTTCATCGAGTTGTTTGTAACCGCGAGCTTGGCTTTTTTTGCGCTGATCCGACAGATTTTCTAGAGCTTCATTTTGTTGTTGTCTAATGTGGGAGATCGCAGCTTCATTTTTTGCAATGAACTCTTCTTTTTTGGATTCAAATTGTGTGTTGAGCTCTTTAATTTGATTTTCATTGGAATCAACGATTTGTTTTTTCTTGCGAGAATAGTCATACTGTAAATCTTGAAGCTCGTTGTTTTGTCTTTGTCTGAGGGTCCCAACATCCGCTGCCATAACCACAGATTAGCATAAGGCGCATCAAGGGTTTGGGGTATTTTGAGCTTGAGCCTTGGGATTCGGACAAAAGTCGCGATCATTGGTCCTGCCGAAACATCTCCAAGTTGCTACGTACTTGACCACTTCATCTGCCGCAACTGGATAATAATACCTATACTGCTCTGGATCCAAGGTTGAAAGCAATTCCCGGAACGTGGGCTCTTCAGGCTGAGCATTCGCAACAGCAGGTGTTTCATCGGGGGGCTTATTTGTTCCGGCATCAACAGTTTTTGTTGTGTTGACTTTGGAAATTCGCAATTGAAACACTCGGTATTCTGCTTGAGCCATTTCTGGAAAAACAGCCATGCAGATGAACAGTGAAATCAATATGCTTTTAAAGAGCGATAAATATGATTGCTGGCCCACAGATCGCTGCTCCTAATTTTG
>JBKCTJ010000301.1:0-5266 GCA_046318875.1 Pseudobdellovibrionaceae bacterium
CACTTTTCCCTTCGTTCAGGAAGCGGTGCAAAATCGACAGCTCAATGTGATTGGTGTTTATTTTGATTTAGAACTGGGTCAGCTCTTCGCTTATGACGAAACTAATTTAGAATTTCGTCAGCTAGTTATTTGACCTGGACCATCTTGCGACAATGAAGGAGGCTTGCTAGCTTTTGGGGCGTTCTGAGTCGACACTTCGCCATAAACATTCATTTAAAGCAACTGTTTCAATGATTCCACGATATAAATTTGATCTTCTTCTGTCAGGTTTGGATCCATCGGAAGACTTAAAATTTCACCTTGCAACATATGACTGACTGGAAAATCTTTCAGCTTTAAATTTAAATGCTGGTAAGCTTTGGTTTTTGGAAGCATCTCTGGATAATGGATGATGGTTTCAATTCCCATTTCTTTTAGATTTAAATGAATTTGATCTCTCTTTCGAGTGCGAATCACATACAAATGAAAAACGTGTTCTCCGTCAGCTGGTATTTCAGGTCTGACCACATCGAGAACATTTAACAACAAACGATCGTAAGTTTTTGCAACTTGAACTCGCTGATCAGTCCATTGCTGCAGATGTCGAAGCTTCACAGACAACACGGCTGCTTGAATGGGATCAAGACGGGTATTCATGCCTTCCATTTCGTGATCGTATTTTGTCAATCTACCGTGGTTGGCAATTTTTCTCATTTTCCAATAAAGATCTTCGTTGTTGGTAATGATCGCTCCAGCATCCCCTGCGGCGCCTAAATTTTTTCCTGGGTAAAAACTAAAGCTACCGGCTATTCCAAAACTGCCGGCTTTTTTTCCGCGTATATGGGCTAAATGGGCTTGGGCTGCGTCTTCTAAAATAAACACTTGATATTTATTTGCGATATCCATCAAACGATTCATGTCCACAATGCGCCCGTAGAGATGAACGGGGATAATGCCTTTGATTTTTCCGCCAGCGGAAGCCGCATTTTTTGATAAAATTTCCTCGACATGATCGAGGTTTAAATTCATTGTTCTTTCATCGACATCGACAAATCGTGGAGTACCGCCGGCCATTCCAATGGCTTCCGGTGTTGCGATGAATCCATTTGCTGGACAAATGATTTCATCTTCTCGTGATAGTCCAAGGGCTCTCAAGATGACCACCAAGGAATCTGTTCCATTCCCGACGCCAATGCAAAATCTACTTCCACAAGTTGCAGCAAATTCTTTTTCGAATTTTTCTTTCACCGGCCCGCCGATGTAATTACCGGATTCTAAGACATTTAAAACAGCTTCATCGATATCTGTTTTAATGGATTGATATTGTTTTTTTAAATCAAGCAGTGGAATTTTTCTCATCATTTGATTCTTTCCGTGATTCTGTGCTGAATTTTTTCTGTGACAATCACGTTGGCTGCAATGGATTGAATGGCATTTGTTCCCGAGCCTAAAAGTGAATTTTCACCAATATGAATTGCCGGCGACAGTGTTGTGTTTGCTCCGATGATGGCGTTTTTTTCAACGATGGGACCCTTGAGATTTTTTTTTGCATCGGGGCTTTTCGGAATTTTTGCATTTGTTAATACGGCATGGGGGCCAATCCAACTGCCATCTTTTAATTCAGTGTATTCGGGAATGAATGCGGAAGTGTGAATGCGAACACCGTTTCCGATTTTCACGTGGTGTTCGACGACACTCAATGTGCCAATGCTGACATCATTGCCGATGTGATTGTTTTCTCGAATATTGGCTTTGTTGCCTGTTTGGAAGTGATCACCAATTTGGTTTCCGGCATAAATAATGGTCATGGCACGAATATGAGCGTTTTTTCCAATCACTGTGGCTGGTGTTGATCCATCGGTCAGGGGATGGCCAATGATACAATAATCTTCAACAATAGTGTCTTCACCTAATGTCACGTTGGGATAAACAATGGCAGTCTTTGCAATTCGCGAAGTCATCGAACATTTCCCAATCTACAAAGTTTGGGCTGAAATGGAAAATGCACTTCGGCTTTGCTTTCAATGGATTCATAAATTGCAGTGATCAGTTCTAAACTCTTTCGACCTTCGATTCCTGTCACTAATGTGGCTTCGTTTTTAGTGATCACGCGGACCACATGTTCGAGGTATGCTTTATGACCGAAGCCATAGACGTTGGGTGGATTCACAGAATAATTTTTGATTACGTTTTGATCTTCCTGGGTCGTTTGGGAAAATTTCCAATTTTTAATTTCATTCACTGCAAATCCGCCGATTTCAACTGTTCCGCCGTCGCCTAGAAGACTTAGGCTGCCTTCCAAATCACTTGGTCTTGCAGCGGTTGTTGCTTCGATAATTCCCAAAGCTCCACTTTTAAAAGTGATGACGGCAACACCAGTGTCTTCGGTTTCTGTTTTCACAAGGAAAGTGTCGCTTTTTGCAAAAACGGATTGAACATCTCCCATCATCCACTGCAAAAGATCCACATGGTGGCTCGCTTGATTGGTAAAAACGCCGCCATCTTGGGCCCAGGTTCCGCGCCAAGAATCTTGATCATAATATTTTTGATCGCGACACCAACGAACGCGCACAGTGCCCAAAACCAGTTTGCCAAAGCGGCCTTGATTAAATTCTTCGCGCAGTTTAACGACAGGGTAATTAAATCGATTTTGTTTAACTACGAATAAGTGGATGTTTTGAGCTTTGCAAGCTGCAATCATTTGATCAGCGTCTGATAAAGTCAGGGCCATGGGTTTTTCGACGACGATATGTTTTTTGTATTTGGCCAATTCAATTGTGTGTTTTGCGTGCATTCCGCTAGGGGTTAAAATAGTGACAATATCAGTATCAACCTTTGTCATCATTTCATGCATATCTGTGAAAAAAGGAACTTGATACAATTCGCCGGCGGCTCGTGCTCGATTTTCCTTCACATCGCAAACGGCGACCAGTTCGGCGCCAGCAATCTGATTGTTGGAAAGAAGCTCGGCATGGCGTTTTGAAATTCGACCACATCCGATCAAGGCAAATTTTAGGTTTTTCATAACACCTTTCACATCGCTGTTCCGCTGCAGATTCGGTCTCTGGTCTTTTTATTGGGTATTTTGTCCCAAATTACGGATTTGACAAGTGGTATTTGAAATGTGGGCAGGGGAATGAATCACAGCCACTTGATTTTAAGCCGGTGCCAATTGTATAAGTACATATGCTGACTAGTTTAATCATACCAATTTATAATGAAGAGAATCATTTAACTGATTTCTTAGAGTTGTTAGATTCCGTCGATATTGGTGGCGAAAAAGAACTGGTTTTTATTGATGATTGTTCTAAGGATAAAAGTTTTGAAATCCTTTCTCAGTTTTCATTCCAATCCAAAGTGCAAATTTTGAAAAATGAAGTGAATCAAGGCAAAGGTTCCTCCCTTCACAAGGGTATTACTTCAGCTCTAGGGGATATCATTGTGATTCAAGATGCAGATTTTGAATATGATCCACGTGAACTCAAAGACTTGATTGATCGAGTGAGAATCAATAAAGCAGATATTGTTTTTGGCAGTCGTTTTAAAAAATCATCCTATGCCGTTCACCGCACTTTCCATTATTTAATCAACCGTATTCTAACTTTAATGAGCAATGCACTGAGCGGTCTTTATTTAACGGATATGGAAACCTGCTATAAAATTTTTAGATCAGATATTATTAAAAATATTACTCTGGAAAGCCGCAGGTTTGGTTTTGAACCAGAAGTCACAGCAAAAATTGCTAGGCTGAAAGTTCGAGTTGAAGAGCTGCCAATTAGCTACCATCCACGAAGTTATCTTGAAGGCAAAAAAATCACTTGGAAAGACGGAGTCGCTGCAATTTGTCAGATTTTTTATTATAATTTGTTCGTTTCTAAGTCGGAATATTTTAAATCAACAATGCCGTCAAAATACCTCGTCGGTTTCCAAAAATGGCTTTAGTTTAAAGTTCAAAGTCTTTTCACTCTTGATGTCCCAAAAGTGAGTGGGTTTTGCCAAGAATTGTATTTTGTGATCAATTATTTTTAGATCCCTAGATTCAAAATTGAGTGACTCATAAGTGAGGTCTTCATCAAGACAGATATTTTTTGCCACAATATTGCGCAAGGTGATAGGTTCCGCCGATGCAGATACTCCCATCGAGAAAAGGCCAATTTCTAGGTGCACAATACAAGATCTGTCGCGTTTTTGAGGATAAATTTTACGTAAAATATTTTTCAGGGATTCGTTAGGCCGAGTTAAGTCTTTAAAGCTAATTTCGTCTATTTTTAAATGAAAGATTGTTTGCACTTCGTCGGTTTGTTCTAAGAAGTATTCTGTTTCCAATCCTTTGAGTTGAAACTCTTTTGTTTCGTCGTCAATTTTCAGATGACCAATTTTTAAAATGAACTTGCCAGCATCAATTCCGATTTCAATTTTTTTTGCCATATGACCTGATTGATTTACAGCCCAGGTGACTAAAGGGCCAAATGCATTTTCTTTATACAATCCATAGAAGGAAATGCTCAGGGCTCCAATCAATAAAATAAATCCAAAAAAACAAATTAAAAATATTTTTTTCACTAAGCTGATTCTTTCAGTTGCTCTTGATCATGGCAAGGCTGTTATGATTCTGGGAGTGGTAAAAATGTCGATCTTTGCTAGCTTAACAAGAATCCAATTTTCCTTTGTCGTACTGTTCGTAGCAGTTGCTCTTGTTTTGCGGTATCTTTTGCTTTTTCAAAATATCGATTATGATGAAGCTTATACTTATTTAACTTATATTTCACAGGGTGTTTTTGTTTCTTGGTCCACTTATAATCTGCCAAACAATCATGTTTTCAATTCAATTCTCAGTGTTGTGACCTCGAACATATTTGGCGCCAGACCTGAAATTATAAGGCTTTGGCCATTTGTCTTCAGTATCGGATCACTTCCACTTTTTTATCTGGTTTTAAAAAAATTCTTTTCAAACCAAATTTCAATGATGGCCTCTGTTGTTGCTTGGCTCAGCTTTCCGATGATTTTTTATTCGGCCCAAGCCCGTGGCTATTCTGGTCAAATCTTTTTTTTCTATTTGGCCCTCGTGTTTTTTCTTTATTTTGGGCAAAGAACACTTGGCTTTTGGTTATCCGTGATTTCGGTGTCTTTCGCTTTACTCTTTATTCCAACAACACTTTTTGCTCTGTTGATTTTCGGGTTTGTTTTTGTTTTGCAGGATTTAAACAATAAATCTCGAATTTTTTTATGGATTGTATACACTGGTATTTTAACGGCGAATTTTTATTTACATGATATGATATATGCT
>JBKCTJ010000302.1:0-5287 GCA_046318875.1 Pseudobdellovibrionaceae bacterium
TTCATTCTCAATTGCTTTTTTCGGATCTAGCTTTTCCAGCAGTGCGTATCAAAGCACAAATGGGCTTGGAAGAAGAATCAAATGCAGCTCTCTATTTTCAATCCGCGGTTCCTTCATCCACTTCGACGACTCCAAATTCTCAAGAAAGTGAAAAAACGCCGTCCCTGATCAGCACAGGGTTTTCAACAAATCTAAAGTATCAAGGATTCACAGCAAAGTTGCGAGCCACTTACTTTAAGTTTTCGAATTTGCCTTCTGGAATTGCTAAGGATTCAGGGCTGAATGGCAATACGACAGTTGGCAGCAATACAAATCCAGGTTCAGAATTCTTGTATGAATTCGAAGGTCAAGAAGGCGGCATAAACACCGAATTCAATCTCACGAGAAATTTTTCTACAGAAATTTTTGGGCACATGGTCCGAAACCAGAAAGCTCCCCAAACTTTAAATCAAGGCTTCACTGTAGGAACTGCTTTAAATATGACTCACAGAAAATCAAGATGGAGTCCAAGCTTTGAATACTACAGAATTGAACCTGATGCCGCAGTGGCCTACTTCAATGATTCAAATTATCAAACAAACAGAATTGGTTATTCCACTGGATTAAAATATCAATACAAAAAACAATTTTCGATTAAGGCTTCTGGTGGCGAGCGCAATGTTATCTTCGAAAGTGCTTCGCAGTACCGGGAACGGTTTTATTCTTTAACCTTGGAGACATTGAGTGGCGCATTCTAATTTTGCTCAATCCGTAGCCTTCACTTTCCTTTGCTTGGGATTTGTTTCCTGTTCTTTTCCAGAACCTATGAAACGGGATATTCCACAGTCTTCAAGTTTTTATATTGATTCGGTATCAGCTGAATTTATTTCAATTCAGTCACATGCAACATTTTCTGTCCCCACTTCACGCCAACTTCAAACGAAGGTTTGCTTAAAGGACAATCGCAATTCACAGCCTGTGATCAGTCATGAATTTGAAGTTCAGTTTTTAACAACGTCACAAAAAATAAAAACCGATCTGACAGGTTGCTTGATTTATACTGAAGCAATTAATTACAACTCTTTTGCTCAAGCTCGAGAAGTCATTTGGGAACAACGCTTGGTTGCCCAAGGTTTTGAAAAGGGCTCTCAGAAAGTTCGTCTGATGATCAATCCTTGGAGTGGACAAACTCTTGACCTCACAAAAACTGAAGGTGATTCAGCTCATTATGTTTCAGCCACAATGGCAGTTGCGGCACTTCAAGGAGAAAATCAAGGTCAAATGCCCTTGGGCTTTGACGGATTTCGTATCACAATTAGACCCGAATCCATTCAAGGTTCTATGCGCAATGTGCATTTCGAAGTGAACGGAAAGCTCTATTACGAAGCACAAGATTCAAATGACCAAAAAACCAATATCTCTCTTTCACGCGGAAAATTTAATCTTCAATATACATTGTTTTTTGAAAGTGATTTTCAGTCTCGCACTTCACGCCGGATCATCCATCAATCACCCACGATTCAAATTCCCGAGCTCCAACAAGGGAGCCTCTTTGCTACGGACAGATTTATCCTCTCTGGCGGATCAATATGTGCTTCGGGCACAGTTTATTTAGGTGTTACAGTCACGCCCATAGACCACGCGCCTTTGAATTTAAAAAAATCTGAAGCTATTTTTTACTATGGCAATTGCGAATCCCGCGGCACACAGTTTGGAACTCTGCTGGCGCCATTTCAAACTAAAATCCAAGAAAATCCAAGATACACGATTGCAGACTATTTGGCTGAAGCTGCTCCGATTCAACTTCCCCCTGTTCAGGATTTACTTGAATCACAAAACATCAGGCCCGCTCGTCCTGTGCAGGAATCCCAAAGCATTGAAATCAGACCTCTTGAAATATCCACACTTTCCTATGATCAAGCGGGCGGTGTTGAGCGCCGTCGAAATATTCAAGTTCAAGCTTGCTTGAAATCTGGCTGGGACAGATCCCCACTCAAAAATGCCGAAATTGAAATTGATACTTTCCAGGGGCAAAAAAAATTAGCAAGCACCAATGATGAAGGGTGCCTTCGGTTTGAAGACCAAATCAAATTCCAATATTTTTCTCAAGAATGCTGGACAGTGAAATCCTTGAAATTTTCGCATCAACCCACAAGCTTCACAGAAACAATCCCAGTTTATATGAATCCTTGGGATCGCAATGACAACTTTCGAGATGCCCGTTTAATTTCTCCGACCCCGACATCACAATGTGCTCAGGGAAAATTGGAAATTATCGCTGAAAGTTACAGCTTTCAAAAACATTCTTTTGATTACAAAATGGATCATTTCCTCAATCTTAAACTAGAAAAAAAGGGTCCACTCAGCATTCCCCTCCGAATCAAGCGTCCGACTCTGACCGATCCAACAGGATATGTTTTTGAAAATCTGCCTTCTGGATTTTATTTACTGAGGTACGCAGTGATTGATCAATCCGTGCAAAGCCTGGAACGATCAAAGAATAAAATCTTTCAAGTTGAAGAACGCATTGTCCCGATCAGATCACAATCGGTCTTGCAAGAAGAGATGATTCTTTCAACTCATAATCTGAAAGCGCTTGGAAACACAAATCAATTGCTCATCGAAATTTTGCCACTGGCTGCAGACGCAAGGAAAAGGCTTGAAGCCAATCCCCAAATCTCCCCTTCAAACCTGATTGATCCGTTGTCGCCACTGCAGGCCATCACTTACAAAGCCTCTTTGATGATGAGCAATGATTCTGAAAATGGAATATTTGTTCCTTTCCAGACTGTCCAAAATTCAGAATTGTCAGTCATCCAAAGACTTGCCAATCAATACCACCAAGACACACAAGAAGAACAATCCAGGCTTCAGCGATTATCGAGCAAGCAACGCTTTGCTACGGATAATAATTTACAGCTTTTAGATTTGAATAATCAAAATCAAATGTCAGAATTCCGCACGGTTTTAGGAAATCCACTGAACCGTCCTCAAGGAATCTACTCGAATCCAGTTCCACTAGCTGATCTCAATCGGCTCTTGGAAACTGGTTTTGATCAACAAATGAAAACCAGATTTTGTGCTTATTGGTTTGGTCGCAAATGGACTCAAAATCTTCCAGGAAAAAATCATGGAGCCATTCCAACAATTCCAACCAATACTAGCTTTCTGTTGACGACAGAATGTCATCGGTTAGTGCGTGAAAACATTCGAAATATGTTTGATGTCGAAACAAAATACTTTGTCAAAAAAGCTGCTTTGGTTTCTTTAAATCCAAACACTGTTCCCTTTCGTGATTTTTCAATTTCACAGGGATTTTCAATGAGTCGAGGACAATCGGAAAGCTCTGCACACAGCTATTCCTGGAACGTCGGTGCAGGATTGTCATTTCCATTCTTTAAATTTGCGAGTGCTTCAACAGGAGTGGGATACTCCATATCAAACACCACTTCAGAGTCTTTTGGACAGGACAGTTCTGTCAGTTTTTCAGGATCCCTAGGTTTTAGAATTGAAACATTGAAAGTAAATCTGAAGCTTGAAGATTATGAAAAGTGTTTAGTGATTAAACCTAATCCAAATTTATTTACTGCAATTCCAAACCCTGGTTTTTTCCAAAGGCAAACGATATGGATCAATGCATTTCGACCAGAGCTATCTCACCAAGAAAAAGTTCATGTCGCAACACACGGATTTTTATTATGTGAAGGAGTGACGAAGCATGATAAAGAAATCGGCGAATCATTTTACGTTGTGAATCAAAATCTTTCTGGAGGGCAGCTCTTGGATGCCGGCAATAATGCAAATCGCCCCTTTTTCGCAGCACTTCGTGGGGAGGGGGATTTCCTGCGATTTATTTCGTACTTACACGGTTCGCAAGGAATCCCGAATTCATTTCAATCCGAGTTTCAACGCAGCAACCTTGTGACAGATCCAGCATTAGGAGTCTTCAAAAGAGGAGTCCCGAGCTGGCCAGGAGTTTTGACAACAGGAGAGGGCCAATAAGATTGG
Source organism: Pseudobdellovibrionaceae bacterium (assembly GCA_046318875.1). Lineage (GTDB taxonomy): Bacteria > Bdellovibrionota > Bdellovibrionia > Bdellovibrionales > Bdellovibrionaceae > JBKCTJ01. The sequence goes on from JBKCTJ010000302.1 coordinate 3,988, forward strand.
AGAATTAAAGTCCCAATTTGCTCATCAGCTTGTCGATTTCGTCCTGCCCCAGCTTTTGGCTATCGACGGTTTGTGAAAATCCTTCACCAAACTGATGAGAAACCCACTTTAAACGCTCGACAAAGGTATGGGTGAATATCGATTTAAGTGTCGATATTGGTTTATCAATCCCATTTAATAAAATTTCGAGAGTCTCAGTGGCATCCAACAAGAGCGCCACAACAATTTCAAAAAACTGCTCATTGTTTTTAATCTGTGAGCCTTTATAGCCCACGATCTTACACAGCTCGGAATAATCGGCAATCAAATGCAAAGCGTGGTTGTTGGGAACCATAATGGCTATACTCTTTGCCCCACCCATGATGCGATCGACTTGATTTCCAAAATTTGCTAATTCTGCAACATTTTCCGGTGAGCCCTCTAGATTTTCAAGGATTTCCAACAGCTCCACGGTTATTTTTTTTGATTCTTCAAGGAAACCTTCTAAAAGTTCTGGATCTATGTCCGCCATTTCTTAAGGTTATACAAAAAAGTTGAGAATCACAACCTTTTGCGAAAGCATAGACGAATGGATTATGTCACAATTCGAGTCAGCACATTGCGCGGTGATCAAAAAATTAAGTTTAACGTCTACCTCCAAATTAATGACAAAATGATTTTGTATATCCGGGACGGCGATAGTTTCCAAGGATCAAGACTCAAACGCCTGAAGGAGAAGAAACTCAAAAAACTTTTTATTTTAAATGACGATGAATCGAAGTACCGTGATTATCTTCTCCTGAACATTGAAAAAGCCTACGACGACAAATCGACGACAGACATTGAGACTCGGGCTGAAATTATTCAGGGCGCACAGCAAGAACATGCTGAAGAAATTTTTGAAAATCCAGAAAACGCGGAGGCCTATAATCTTGCCAAGGACTCCGCGGCAAAATATGTGCAATTTTTATTGGGACACTCTCAAGCGATTCAGTCCATTTTGCGAATTGAAAACACAGATCAAAGTGTGGCTCATCATGGGGTAAATGTCTCAACATTTGCTGTTTCCCTCGGTCACAAACTGGGGATCATCGATGACAAACAAAAGCAAATGCTGGCCCTTGGCGGACTTCTGCATGATTTCGGACATTCCGTTACTTTTTTTCAACCAAATAAGCTGATGTCCGAGATGACCAACGATGAACTCACTGTTTATAAATCCCACCCTGAAATGGGCGCAAACCAGATTTTAGATAAAAAACATTTTGATCAACAGATCATCAATATCATCATGAAACATGAAGAATGCATTGATGGAAGC